>JACRCA010000283.1 GCA_016234425.1 Deltaproteobacteria bacterium
CTTGTAATCCTGCATGATCATGACCTGCTTACTGGTATTGCCAGTTGACATGGGAATCACCGAGGCTCCAATGAGTTCGGCTCCATGGTGCAGCCCAAAAGCCCCGGTGAAAAGGCCATATTTGAAAGCGATCTGCACCACATCGTCTTTGGTTACCCCGCCAGCGGTAAGAACCCTGGCCGTCAACTGGCTCCAATGATGCAGATCATTTCGGGTGTAGCCGGTGACCGTGGGCTTACCTGTAACTCCCGAGGAGGAGTGGATGCGGACGACCTCCCTCAGAGGGAGGGCGAACATTCCGTAGGGATAACTTTCCCGCAGGTCCTCTTTGACCGTGAGAGGGAATTGGGCCAAGTCTTTGAGGGATTGGATCTCATCCGGAAGGATCTTTAACGAGTCAAATCTCCTTTTGTAGAAGGAGACGTTTCGGTAGACGCGGTTCAAAGTCGATTGCAGACGCTCCAATTGGAGCTGTTCGATCTCCTCCCGCTCCATACATTCATAGCGATGGTCCCAGATCATCTCCTCCCCCTTTCACTCCCAAACCTCCCGGTACTCTCTGCCCAGATAAGCTCGTTGGACAGATTTGTTATTCAACAGATCCTGGGTCTCGCCCTCCAGGATAACCATCCCGTTCTCCAGGACGTAGCCTCGGTCCGCAACCTTCAGGGCGGCTTTGGCATTTTGTTCCACCAAGAGGATCGTTGTGCCCCGGGTGCGCAGGGTTTGAATGGCCTTGAAAATATCGCTGACGAGCATGGGAGCCAGGCCCCTCGATGGTTCGTCCAAAAGGAGAAGTTTCGGCCTGGCCATCAGGGTTCGACCGATAGCTACCATCTGTTGTTCCCCCCCCGAAAGCGTCCCCGCCCGCTGTTTTTGTCTTTCTCTTAAGACTGGAAAAAGCTCGAAAATAGATTCCAAATCTTTGAACACCTCGCCTCTTACCTCCCTCTGGAAGCGGACATAAGCCCCGAGGGTAAGGTTATCGATTACACTGAGGGGAGCAAAAATCTGTCTTCCTTCCGGGACCTGGCCTACACCCAGGCGAAGAATATGCTCAGTCGGGAGCCCGGCGATATTTTGGCCGCTGAATAAGACCCTCCCTTTGGCGGGCGGGTGGATCCCGGAGATGACTTTCATGAGGGTGGTTTTCCCTGCCCCATTTGCCCCCAGAAGGGTAACAATCTCTCTGGGGCTGACATGGATGGAGATGTTTCGCAATGCCTGGATGGCTCCATAGAAGGCACTAACGCTTTCTACTCTAAGCATCTGCTTCCTCTCCCAAATAGGCGGCGATGACTTCCCGGTTCCGCTGGATATCTCTGGGCGGACCTTCGGCGATTTTTTTCCCATAGTTGAGGACCACAACTTCATCCGAAATATCCATGACCAGGCTCATGTCGTGTTCCACGAGCATCACCGTGATCTCTCTCTGTCGGATCTTAAGAATCGTTTCCGCGAGTTTCTCTGTCTCCCGCATGTTCAACCCAGCCGCTGGCTCATCCAAAAGAAGGAGCTCAGGTTGAGTGGCCAGAGCTCGGGCAATCTCCAGGAGTTTCTGTTCTCCTAAAGGTAAAGAAGTGGCCCTCATCAGGGCTTTATTCTCCAATCCCAGGAAACGAAGTTCTTCCATGGCCTTTTCTCTGATCTCCCTTTCTTCTCTCCGCATTCCTGGGAGGCGAAGGCCGGCTTCAAAAATGCCGGCAAGGGTCCGTGTATGTCTTCCCACCATCACATTCTCCAGAGCAGTCATGTTCCCAAAAAGCTCTAAATTTTGGAAAGTGCGGGAGATCCCCAGACGAGCAATCTCGTGTGCCTTCAAGCCATTAAGAGGTCTCCCTCTGAACTCAAAAGTCCCTCCCGTAGGTGGAAGGATCCCTGTGATCAAGTTGAAGAGCGTAGTCTTTCCCGCACCATTCGGCCCAATGATGGATTTAATCTGCTGTCCGGCCACGATAAAATCCAAAGAATCGATGGCTCGCAGACCACCGAAAGATTTCTGCAACCCCTGAACTTTTAGAATCTCCTGACCCATGAACCTCTGACTTAGCCCTCCCCTTTTTTCCCCAGCAGTTTACGTATCCCCTCTAAAATCCCCTGGGGCATGAAAAGAAGGACGACCATGAGAATAGCTCCGTAAGCTAAAACTTCAAAATCTTCCAGACCCCGAAGATACTCTGGCAATAGAGTAAGAAGCATCGCCCCCAGCAATGAACCCCAAATCGTCTCCGCACCTCCGACGACCACCATCATCAATAACAAAATTGAAAACATAAAGCTGAAGGAACTGGGACTGATGAAGGTAACAAAATGGGCATAAAGGCTACCGGCCATGGAGGCATAGATGGCACTCAGGATGAAGACTTGCAATTTATAGCGGGATGCGTCCACCCCCATGGCGTTGGCCGCCAATTCACTCCCGTGGATAGCCCGGAGAGCCCGGCCCACCCGGGAGTTAATCACGTTGAGGGAGAAAAGAAGGAGAAGGAGAAGGAAACCCCAAACAAGATAAAGGTAAATTGTGCCCTCGATGGGGTGACCCAAAAATGTAAGGGACGGGATTCCTGAGAGTCCGGAGGGACCTCCCGTCAGGGGCGAAAGTTCATTGAAAATAATGAACAGAATTTCGCCAAAACCCAGCGTGGCCACGGCCATGTAGTGGCCCTTGAGTCTGAGGGTGGGTTTGCCCACCAGGAAAGCGATGATGGCGGAGAGAAGAACGCCGATGAAAAAGGCTGGGAAGGGATGAAAAGCATACTTGGCGGTCAGGATTCCAGAAGAATAAGCTCCGATCCCAAAGAAGGCGGCATGGCCCAGGGAAATCTGTCCAGCATAGCCCATGAGCATACCCAGGCCCATGACAATAATCCCATTGATGCCCATGAATATTAAGAGACTGATGAAGTACTGGTTACCGCCGGCGAGCCACGGAAACAGACTGACGGTTATAAGGATACATAAGAGGGTGTAAAGGTCGTCTCTTTTCATCTTTGCCCTTAGAATTTTTTTAGCTCGCTCTCCTCGGTACTTCCGAAGAGGCCGCTGGGCTTTACCCAGAGGATGACTAGGAGAACTACCAGAGCAATGGCATCTTTATATCCCGAGGAGATCAGGCCAGCTCCCAAAGACTCTAATATTCCGATGATGAAACCCGCGACGATGGAGCCCGCCCCACTTCCCAGTCCGCCAAGGACGGCAGCGGCAAATCCTTTCAGAGCCAAGAGGGGCCCCCGGTCATACTCCATGAGCGTGATGGGCGTAATGATGGCACCCGCAATGGCTCCGAAGGCCGCACTCAAGCCAAAGGAAAAAAGCACCATCTTGCGCACGTTGATGCCCACCAGCCGAGCAGCCAGCGGGTTGAAGGCACAGGCGGCCATGGCTTTGCCCATCAGCGTACGATTGAAAAAGAACCAGATCCCGAAGACCACTAAGACGGTGATCCCCAATATCCAGAAGATTTGATATTGAATCGTTGCTCCCCAAAATTGTACGGGACTGCGACCGCTGAAGGGGGGAAGAGCGTAAGGGTCTTTGCCCCAAAGGAACATAGCCACACCCCGAAAAAGAATGGAACCGGCCAGGGTGATTATGATCAGCGTGATGATCGATGCCCTTTTAAGCGGATGAATGGCCAGGCGCTCGAAAAGGGCTCCCACCAGGGTTACTCCAATAACCGTGAGGGCGAACCCGAGGATCATAGGAATCTTCAGCACCATCGTGAAGAAAACCATGATCAAGCCACCCAGCATGACAAACTCTCCCTGGGCCAGGTTGATGATTGCTGTACTGTTGTAGATCATGGAGAACCCCAGGGCTACGAGGGCATAGATGCTACCCAGGGTGAGGCCGGTGAAGAGAAATTGGGTCAGCTGATTGGTGAGGGTCATATTCGAAAAATGCTCCCTAAATATACAAAGAGCGCTCAAGGCCTTCAAGAATGAGAATCGAAGGCCCTAGCGCTCTTAAAAAAAATAATACTCGAAAAATGAACGACGCACATTCTCACTGCTTTCCGCAGTACCGAGCAAATGGCCACAATCTAAAATCCATATTTCTTTTTTGGCTTTTCTGATCATCAGAAATCTGCGTCCCAAATTTTTTCTTCAGTCAGCGAAAGCCCAGTCGCCATTCTTGACCCCAATCATTTCAAAAGCATCCTTTTTGAGTCCGGTGTGATCCCCAAGAGACATATTAAAAACACCGCCCGTTCCCGGCCAGTTTTTGATTTTGGTTTCTAAATAATCCCGAATTTTCGCCTTATTGGGGCCCACAGCCTTTAAGGCATCCACGACCATATAGAGGGCGTCATAGGCATGCCCCCCGAAGGTGCTCACGTCCGTCTTAAAGCGCTTTTCATACTCTGTTTTGTACTTCATGATGACCGGTTTCTGCGGGTGGTCAGCTCGAATCTTTTCCGCTACAACCAGACGTCCCAGAGGACAGAGGACTCCTTCGGCTGCCCCCCCAGCCAGCTCGATGTTCCGTTTTGATCCAAAGCCATGGCTATGATAGAGGGGAATTTTCATGTCCAGCTGTTGCCAATTCTTGGTTACAATCACCTGCGGCGGCCCCACGGACCAGTTAACCACAGCCTGGGCATCAGTTCCTTTGATTTTGGTCAATTGGGCAGTCATGTCTGAATCCTTCGGGCCGTAGCGCTCGTCAGCGACGATGGAAATCCCGTAAGCTGGCGCTACCCGCTTCAGCTCCTGGCGGCCAAAGTCTCCAAACCCGACTGTTACGGTGATAATCGCTATTCTGGAAATCCTTTTTTTCTTCATATGGTCATAAATGGTTTCCACGGCTGAGGTGTCTGTCTGGGGGGTCTTAAAAATCCACTTATTCTGTTTCTTGGGCATCTCGAAGGTTTTGGCCGCCATGATTCTATCTAGTTCTTCCTTAGGGGTAACGATGGACAAACCTGCGGCACAGGAGATTAAGGGGGTTTCCGCTTTTTCCATAATGGGCACCACGGCCATGCTCTCCCCTGTGCTGGAAGGGCCAACGATGGCAATTACCTTATCTTTTTCCAGAAGCTTACGGACAGCTAGCACGGCCTGGCTCTCGTCACTTTTCGTGTCTTCTACAACGACCTTCAAAGGACGGCCTTTAATGCCGCCTTCGGCGCTGACCCACTCTTCGATCATCTTGGCGGTGTTCCGCTCAGGCCCTCCTAAAAACGACAACGCACCCGTCACACCAAAGACCGCTCCGACCACGTAGGGTTCTCTCTGGGCCCAGGAAGGAGGGGAAGAGCTACCCAGAATCAAGAAGCTAACGAGGAGAATCGCGATAAAGGATTTTCTGACCATAACATTACCTCCCATTTTTTTATTCCCTCTTCATAGAGTATAAACTTTCTTCCCTTCTAAAATGCGCACATTTTTCGCGGAAAGGACCGCAATGGCCCGGTCGGTCTCATCGAACCGGAAGATGATGATGGCATTTTCCCCGCTCTGCTGCACGAAGGCGTAAAGGTATTCCACGTTGATATTGGCTTCAGCCAGAACCTTCAGGATTTCTGCCAGACCTCCCGGACGATCGGGAACCTCAACGGCCACTACTTCCGTCTTCTTTACTGTGAAACCCTTTCGTCCCAGAACCTCCTTGGCTTTTTCGTTATCATTGACGATCAGCCGCAGGATGCCAAAGTCTTTGGTGTCTGCCAGGGAAAGGGCTCGAATGTTCACTCCCGCCTCCCCAAGAATGCGGGTCACCTCGGCCAGGGCTCCGGGCTTGTTCTCCAGGAAAATAGAGATCTGTTCCACCTTCATGAAACTTCCTCCCAACTCAGGAGTTTAATTTAGGACGCAGATTTTCGCAGATTAAAACAGATATTATTTTTTGGTTCGTTCTTTATGTATTCATGATAATCTGCGTTTACCCTGTTAGATAGTAAACATCTAACAGGGTGAATCTGTGTCCCATAGAGTTAAATTTTCCTCCTGTCGATTACCCGTTGAGCCTTGCCTTCGCTGCGCTGGAGGGTCTTGGGCTCCACCAGCTTCACTTCAGCGGTTACTCCCAAAAGATCTTTGATCTCTTTCTCGATTTTCCAGCCCAAGGCCTGGAGGTCTTTCACCTCATCTGAAAAAACCTTCTCGTTAACTTCCACATGGACCTCCAGCGTATCTAATTTTCCCTTTCGGTCTACGAGCAGGAGGTAGTACGGCTCTACGCCTTCGATGTTCATCAGGACGCTCTCAATCTGGGAGGGGAAGACATTCACCCCCCGAATGATAAGCATATCATCGCTACGGCCGCTGACCCTTTCCATGCGTACATGGGTCCGTCCACATTTGCAGGGTTCCGGATAGAGTGCAGAAATATCCCGGGTTCGGTACCGGATCAGGGGAAAAGCTTCTTTAGTAATGGTCGTAAAAACAAGCTCCCCTTTTTCTCCGTAAGGAAGTACTTCTCCGGTCTCAGGGTCGATGATCTCCGGGAAGAAATGATCTTCGAAGATATGCAGGCCGCGCTTTGCTTCAATGCATTCGTTAGCTACTCCTGGGCCGATGATTTCGCTCAGCCCGTAGATATCGACGGCCTGGATGCTCAGTTTACGTTCAATTTCATCCCGCATCCGTTCTGACCAGGGCTCGGCCCCGAAGATCCCCACCCGCAATTTCAGCTTCTTGAAATCCACCCCCATTTCTTCGGCCGCCTCGGCCAGAAAAAGGGCGTAAGAAGGGGTGCAGGTCAAAACCGTGGAGCCAAAATCCTGCATAACGATGATTTGCCGCTTCGTGTTCCCGCCAGACATGGGAATCACCGAGGCTCCAATCTTTTCTGCGCCATAATGGACTCCTAAGCCTCCTGTGAATAGCCCATATCCATAGGAATTATGGATGATGTCGTTCTTTTGCACTCCTCCGGCTGCTAAAGACCGGGCCATTACTTCGGCCCAGGTATTAATGTCCCGCCGGGTGTAACCCACGACCGTTTGTTTGCCAGTCGTCCCGGAGGAAGCATGGATCCGCACCACTTGTTCCAGCGGCACGGTGAACATCGCAAAAGGATAATTATCTCGCAGGTCAGCCTTCGTGGTGAAAGGCAGCCGCTTTAGATCTTTTAATGATCTTACATCGGAAGGCTTTATGCCAGACTCGTTGAATTTTTTCTTGTAAAAGGGTACGGTGGCGTAAACCCTTTCCAGGGTAGAGATCAGACGTTTGAGCTGCAAAGCCTCCAGTGCTTCCCTGGGAAGGGTTTCGAATTCTTCATCCCAAATCATAAGAATTCCCCCACCTATTGGTAATAGGTAATAGGCAATTGGTAATTGGCAATTGGTAATTGGTTATTGATCATTGATCATTGATTATTGATTATTGCCTATTGCCTATTTTTTATCCCACCAAAAATCATTATTCTCCACCGGATCATAGTACCTGTAAGCTCCATGAACGAAGATCAAAGGTGCGCCCTGGATCTCGTCAGACTCATGGATCAAGCGGTCGGAGGACATCACCAACCCCATGAGGAACCCATGTTTTCCGACCACTTCCAGGGCGTACTGGGAACAGGTTGGGTAGCTCGGGCAGCGGTCGCCGTCAACCGGGCTGATGTATTTTTGGAAAAATCCGATGAGACTCCCAACCAACCTCTGCCCGATGGAGACTTCTCGCTCAGATCCTTCTTTTTTCGCCAGCCAGCCAGCGGATGCACTTTTCCAGGGCTCTTCCCATTGAACCTCCCCTCCATGGACCCAGGATGGGAGGAAAAAAGTGAGAAGGAGTGTAATCACTAAGATTTTAAAAGGCATAATTTAAAGAAACGAAAGGTTTTTTCTCCTGGAAAGAAATCCCCACGGAAAGGTTTCCCCCTCTCTCCAGCAAGTCGATATATTCCTGCCTTTTTTTTCGGTTATATTTGTGGGCACTGGAAACCGCGCTGTAAATGTTTCCACTATACCACCCCAATTCAAAAAAGGTCAATATTCCTCCGAGCGCGTAATTTTTGTCCGCGAAGGCTTCCACCATGGCCCAAATGAAGATTCCATTGAGAAGGAAAGCAATAGATGCATCCCGATACCGTTCGCAATATAGATGCCCTGCCCCTGGAAGGATGGCTGCCAAAATGCCTGCGGCTGCAGGAGATTTTTGGGGAATTTCATGGATTCGGTCTAAACCTTGAGCAAGATATTCTCCCCTGGGGTATAGCCTACTGCTCCTATTAATTTTCCGGAATTCCTCTGCTGCTTCTTTCCATTTTTCCTCCTTCAGGTAGGTAAGAGCAATCTGCAGCTGGGCTTCATCGCTGATGGGCAGGGCAGGAGAATTCTCCCGCACTTTCTGAAAAAAATATCGGGCTTGGGAATACTCTTTTTTCTCGGCAAAGGCCAGCCCCTTAAGCAAGAAAGCTTCCATTTTCCATGAGGAATCGGGGAACTTTTTCAGCAAATCATCACAGGCCATAAGGGTCTCATCCCACTTCTTTCCGTTGAAATATGACTTGGCAATCTTCCATAGTGCTTCTTCAGCCCTGAAACTTCGGGGAAAGAAAAAAAAGAAACGTTTGTATTCGGTGATGGCTCGGTAATAGTCTCCATCTTTGAAAAAATGGTCGGCCAAGTTCATTTGTAGACTTTCATCAATATACCGCCCGTGTCCTTCCTCAGCGAGCAGAATTTTCGGGGCGAGAAGGAAAAAAATAGCCAAAAAGAAAATTTTGGCCACTGGCAAGCAGGGGGCCTCTTTTCCTTTTACCCTCAATTCAGGCGCTCCTGCCCAATCGAAAGGCCTCGAGGTTAATCCGCCCG
This sequence comes from Deltaproteobacteria bacterium, assembly GCA_016234425.1. Lineage (GTDB taxonomy): Bacteria > Desulfobacterota > SM23-61 > SM23-61 > SM23-61 > JACRCA01. The sequence continues at coordinate 8,762 of JACRCA010000283.1, forward strand.
GCCTTTGGGGGGAACCTGTGAAGGATGTTTTCGGTCCAAAGTTTCTCTGGGATGGGAAGGATAGAACTGAGGGTACCCAAGAGAACAATGTTCACAGCCCGGGCGTCCCCAGCTCTCAGGGCGAGCTCCCTTCCAGGGACTTTCTTGAATACTCTGGCCCGTCGGAGGAGAACTTCAGAGATCTTCTCCGGGTAATCTTCCTTTCCCAGAGAAACCGAAGGGGGATTCAGGCGTTGTTCATTCAGGAGGATGGCTGGTTGGGGGCTTAAATAGGAAATGTAACGAATCGCTTCCAGTTCTTCGAAGGCCAAGAAAATGTCCGCTTCACCCTCTTTGATCAACGGAGAAAATACCTTTGACCCGAAGCGCACGTGGGTGGACACGCTTCCTCCCCTTTGGGCCATGCCATGGACTTCGCTTTTTTTTACATCAAAACCTGCTTCCATGAAGACGTCGGTCATGATTTCGGAAGCTAAAATGATCCCTTGCCCTCCTACTCCAACCAATAAGATATTCGTAACTCTATTTTCCATCGGGTGTCTTAATCGCCCTAAATTTGCAGACCTGAGCGCATAGCGTGCAGCCATTGCAGAGAAAGGTCTCTATGGATGCTCTCCCTTTTCTTTTCTTTCCCTGCATGCTCACTCCATCTTCTTTCACCCATTCGATGGCCGGGCAGCCTAAACCCAGACAGACTCGGCAACCCGCGCAGGCTTCAGGACTTATAAAAAGGGGTTCTCCAAACCCAATCTTCTCCCGGCGGGATAGAATACAGGGCGCACGGGAAATAATCACGGAAGGTTCTCGGCGCTGAATTTCGCGTTGGATCACTCGCTCCGTTGCCGCCAATTGATAGGGGTTCACCACTTTTACATGCTTTACCCCGAGAGCCCTGGCCAATTTTGGCAAGTCCACCTGAAAGGTTTCTTCTCCTTTAAGAGTAAACCCGGTTCCAGGATGGTCCTGCCTTCCAGTCATCGCTGTGGTACGGTTATCCAGGATGATCAGAGTTACCATGCCCTTGTTGTAAACCACATTTAGCAGCGAAGGTATTCCCGAATGGAGAAAGGTAGAGTCTCCGATTATCGCCACCACTTTTCCCAGGGCCTCCTCACCCAAAGCCTTATCCAAACCCATGGCATGTCCGATGGACGCGCCCATGCAGACACAGGTATCGATGGCGCTGAGGGGGGGAAGGAAGCCGAGAGTGTAACATCCGATGTCTCCAGTGACGAATAATTTCATTTTGCTCAGGATGGAAAAAATCCCCCGATGGGGGCATCCCGGACACATGATGGGGGGCCGAGCGGGAAGATTTTGGAAAACTTCTCCCCGGGGTAAAGGGGGAAGACCCTTTAAACCCCGCTCCACCAGAGTTGGATTAAGCTCTCCACAGAGGGGAAAAACATCCTTGCCAGATACCTCAATTCCCATGGCCCGAACCTGCTCTTCGATGAAGGGGTCCAGCTCCTCCACCACGAAAAGCTTCTCTACCTGGGGGGCAAAAGACCGAATCATCCCCTTTGGCAGGGGGTAAACCATCCCCAACTTCAGGTAAGAGGCCTCAGGCATGACTTCCTTGGCGTATTCATAGGAAATGCCGCTGGTGATGATCCCGATTTTTCTTTCGCCCCATTCCAGACGGTTTTCCGGGAAGGTCTCGGCGAAGCTAGCCACCTCTTCCATCCGCTTTTCCACGACTGGATGGCGCTTCCGGGCATTGGCTGGTAGCATGACGAATTTCATGGGATCTTTTACGAGTTTGGAGCGCATCGGGGGTTCCGATGGTTCCGCGAGATGGACAATAGACTTAGAATGGGAAACCCGTGTGGTTGTGCGCAGCATCACCGGCGTGTCAAACTTCTCGCTTATTTCAAAGCTAATCTTCGTGAGATCTTTGGCTTCCTGGCTATCACTCGGCTCCAGCATGGGCACTTTGGCGAATTTGGCGTAATGCCGGTTATCCTGCTCATTTTGGGAACTATGCATCTCCGGATCATCCGCCGTAACCAAAACCAGACCTCCCCGCAATCCGGTGTAAGAAAGGGTGAAAAGGGGATCAGCAGCCACATTGACGCCCACGTGCTTCATAACGACCAGGGTGCGGACTCCTCCGAAAGCCGCCCCCATTCCTGTTTCCAGGGCTACTTTCTCATTCGGCGCCCATTCGGCATGAAGCCCCTCGTAGCCACACAGACTTTCTAAGATCTCCGTACTGGGGGTGCCAGGGTAGGCGGTGGCCACTCTCACGCCGCTTTCATACGCGCCGCGGGCAATGGCTTCATTGCCCGACAGTATCGCTCGCCTATCTGTCATACCTCTACCCTTTTAGCTCCCCGATCTTCCACTGGATAAAGTCAGCCAGACGAGATTTGGGATTTCTGCTCAGCGACTTCTGGTAAGCCCCCAAGGCTTTCTGCTGCTGATTTAGTGCTTCGTAGCAGCGGGCTATGCCCAGCAACCCTTCCTCCTGGTAAGGGTTGCCATCCTCCTCGGCGTTTTTTTGGTAATTATCCAAAGCTTTGGCGAAATCCCCTTTGGCCTCGTAGCTGTACCCCATTCCATTAAAGGCCATGGGTTGGAACGGCCCATCCAGGCACTGAGAGTAAGAAGCTAAGGCCTGGTCGTATTCTTTCAGGGCGTAATGACAATAGCCAATATAAATTCGAGCAACTTGGGCCGTACGGCCCCAACTATAAACCGACAAAGCTTCCCGAAACTTCTCCAATGCCTTTTGATAATTTTCCTTCTCTCCTTCGGGATTATCTCCCCTGCGGGATGCTTCTTGGTAAAACTGGAAGGCCTGCTGCTGGATGGCCTGGGCTTTTCCCTCCTGCCAGCGAAGGTAAGAATACCCGGCAAAAGCAGAGGCCACTACGGCGAGGGCGATAATCCCGTAAATGGCCATTTGACGTCGCCGCTCACGGAGGAATTGCAGGATCTTCCCAGTAGTGGAAATAAATTCATCCGGCTCTTTGAGCAATTTCTTTCGGGATACTCTCTTGGGGGCCATAAGCCAACTTTCTCCTATGAAAAAAAATTAAGATATACCCCTACCCTTCTTTCTCCGCTGCCATATCGATAATTCTTTGCAGGGCTGCCCGATCAGGCCTACGGGTGGAAGCTTATCGATTTCAAGTCCTTGGTTTCGATCTGGAAGGTACCGAATTCTGCCTGGCCATAAAATTTGGACCGCTTGTCCAACCTTACTTCGATGCTCTTCTGATCGCGTAAGGAAACTTTGGCCAAAGTCTCGCTCCCTTCCTGATTCTGAAGCTGGACGTGGGAAATCTTTCCGAAGGGAATGGATACGGTTGCGCTCCCACGCTTGGCTGCA
>JACRCA010000280.1 GCA_016234425.1 Deltaproteobacteria bacterium
GAGATTATCGCCCCGCTTGCTTCTTTGCGGAGTCCCGGCAGCGGTTGCTTGGCCAGGTATTTCCCGGCCGATTTTGGCGGCGCGCATCGTTCCTCCGCTTGGCTCCACGTCAGAATTTGTCAAGGAACTTTTGGGATGCGACACTAGACTTATTTTGAAATTCCTTTACCAGGGAGGAAATGCTTGAAAAGACGGGTAACTTATAAGAGCGCGGGGGTGGATATTGATGCGGGCAACAGGTTTGTAGATTTGATCCGGCCTTTGGTCAGAAAAACTTTTCGGCCTGAAGTAATCACGGACATCGGGGGATTCGGAGGGCTCTTTTCCTTCAACCCCAGGAAGTACAAAAATCCGGTCCTGGTCTCCTCCACCGATGGGGTGGGGACAAAGCTCAAGATCGCCTTCATGACCGGAAAGCATGATACCGTTGGCATAGACCTGGTGGCCATGTGCGTCAACGATGTTGTCGTCCAAGGGGCCGAACCCCTCTTCTTCCTCGATTATCTCGCCACGGGCAAGCTCTCTTTGAGAGTTTCCACCCATGTCCTGGAGGGGATTGCCAAAGGATGCAAACTGGCTGGATGCGCATTAATCGGGGGAGAGACGGCAGAGCTGCCCGGTTTTTACAAGGAAGGGGAATACGATTTGGCCGGGTTTGCCGTGGGCGTGGTGGAAAGGAGCAAGGTAATTGACGGTTCTGCGGTCAGGGTGGGAGATCAGCTGATTGGCCTTTCGTCGAGTGGTTTGCACAGCAACGGGTACTCCCTGGCACGCAAGGTTTTATTCGAGCGGATGAAGTTGAAACCCAGCAGCCGCATCCCAGGCCTCAAAAGGACGGTGGGAAAAGAACTTCTGGTTCCCACTCGCATCTACGTCAAGACCATCCTGAGTCTCCTGGCAGATTTCTCCATTCACGGGATCGCCCACATTACCGGGGGAGGATTCGTGGATAATTTGCCCAGGGTATTCCCCCGGGGGTCTAAGGCCGTCATTCAGAAAGGGACTTGGCCCATTCCTCCCATCTTTCGCATCCTCCAGGAAGCAGGGCAGATCGAAGAGAAGGAAATGTTCCGGACCTTCAACAATGGCATCGGCATGGTTCTGGTGGTGGCGCCCCAAAAGGTGGAAAATTTTCTGGATCGCCTGGGGAGCATGAATGAAAAAGCTTATTGGATCGGGGAAATTGCCAGAGCTAAGGGAAAAGAGAGCCCGGTACAGATCCAGTAAGGAGAGAACATGGTCAATCTCGGAGTCCTGGTCTCGGGAAGCGGTTCGAATCTCCAAGCGATCATCGATAACATCGAGGCCGGCCGGCTGGATGCCCAAATCAAAATCGTCATCAGCAATGTTCCGGGAGTTTACGCCCTGGAGCGGGCAAGAACGCATGCCATTCCCTCCATGGTCATTAGCCATAAGGAATACAAGAAGCGGGAGGATTTTGACCAAAAGCTATTAGAGGTTTTAAAGACTCATGAAGTTGAGCTGGTTATCCTAGCCGGGTTCATGCGCATCGTCACCCCCGTGCTTCTCAGAGCTTTCCCCATGCGGGTGATGAACATCCACCCCGCCCTGCTCCCTTCCTTTCCAGGGACGCACGTCTGGCAGACAGAGGTGGATTATGGGGTGAAATTTGCGGGATGCACTGTGCACTTCGTGGATGAAGGCCCGGACACTGGCCCGATTATCATCCAGGCAGTGGTGCCGGTCTACGACGATGACACGGCAGATACCTTAAATGCCCGGATCCTGAAACAGGAGCACAAGATTTTTTCGCAAGCCATCCAGCTTTATGCGGAAGGGCGTCTGAAGGTTCAAGGTCGGCGCGTGCTGGCTGAGGGAATTCCCCAGGCCCCAGATTCCTTTATGATCAACCCGCCAGTCACGATCTTCGAGCGATGAAGTACGAAACCACTCTGGTTAGCGCCTGCCTGCTGGGAGTGAGCTGCCGTCACGATGGGGGCCACGCCTATTGCCCGGAAGTTTTTGACGAGCTGTGGCGCAGTCATTTCATACCTGTCTGCCCGGAACAATTGGGAGGTCTGCCGACGCCAAGATCCCCTGCAAACATGGAGGGAGGTGATGGATGGGACGTGCTCCGGAGCAGGGCTAGGGTCCTGAACAAAGAGGGGGAAGACATCACCGCATCCTTTTTGAAAGGGGCTCAGGAAACGCTGCGCATCGCTCAACTGGTAAAGGCCAGGAAGGCCATTCTCAAAGACCACAGCCCATCCTGCGGATGTCAGGCGAGTTACCGGGAGACAGGATTGGTTAAAGGGGTGGGAGTTACAGCAGCGCTATTGGTAGAAAATGGGTTGGAAGTGACGTCTGAAGAAGGTGAGCCAGTTATTTGTCTGGAAAGAATAAAGGGGAATAAATAAAGGGCTTGCCTAATTCCTTGGTCTGTGATATAAAAAAATAAAGCAGGGAAGAAAGCCCTGCTATTTAATTTTCTTTATTAGAGAGGTTCAATGGCTCGGTCTTGTGAAATATGCGGGAAGGCACCCCAGGTGGGGCATAACGTGAGCCACGCCAACAATCGTACCAAACGTCGCTGGTACCCGAATCTGCAGCGGGTTCACGCCATCCAGAATGGCACAACGCGTCGCCTGCGAGTATGTACGCGCTGCCTTCGTTCGGGATTGGTGGTCAAAGCAGTTTGAAAAAGTTTCGAGTTTAAAGTTCAAAAAAATCTAATTCCACAACTTGAAACCTAAAATTTAAAACTTCTAACCCGAAACTTCTAATCTTTTAGGCTTCTGCTCCTCTTTCTTCCTTCTCTATCGTTGGTAATCCCCGCAGACGTTCAACTTTCAGCACATTTTTGAGCTTGGTCAGCGCTCGAAAGACATTCTGCAAGTGCTTAAGGTCGTTGACCTCTAATTCGAAGTTGCAGATGGCCTTCCTGTCCTCCGTAGTGGTCACATGGGCCTGGAGGATGTTGACTTCCGAAGAGGCCAAAGAAGAACTGATCTCGGCGAGCAGCCCCTTTTTGTCAATGCAAATCACCCGGACGCGGACCGCGTGGACAGCCTTCTCTTGCAGATTCCAGGAAACCTGGATGATTCGCTCTGGGTCGCCCCCCAGGATATTCGGACAGTCGGCAGTATGGACGGTGACCCCTCGCCCCCGGGTAATGTAGCCAGAGATGGGATCTCCGGGCAAGGGATTACAGCACTTGCCAAAGCGGACCAGCATATCCTGGATGCCCCGGATCTGGATGCCGCTGGGTTCTCGGCGGATCTTTTGCGCCAGGCGTTTTAGGCGGGATTCTTCCTTCCTTTCCCTTTCGAGTTTTTCGGGGGGGACGAGTTTACTGATAATCTGCTTGAAAGAGACGTTCCCATAGCCCACTTCCGCCATCAGGTCATCGACGGATTGCAGGGATAGGTCGCTGATGATCTTACTCATCTCTTCGGACTTGATGAGTTTACCAAAATCGAGATGGTATTTTTTGAACTGCCGCTCGCAGATCTCTTTGCCCAGGTCCACCGAACGTTCCCGGGCCTCCGCCTTGATCCACTGGCGAATTTTTGTACGGGCACGGGAGGTCTTAACAAACTTCAGCCAATCTTTGCTCGGCTGATGGCCGGGGGCGGTGATGATTTCCACGATGTCGCCGTTTTTGAGCTGGTAACGGAGGGGAACGATCTTCCCGTTAACCTTCGCCCCCACACACTGCTGGCCGATTTGGGTGTGGATGGTGTAAGCAAAGTCCACGGGGGTGGAGCCAACGGGGAGCTGCTTTACATCTCCCTTGGGTGTAAAGACATAGACTTGGTCGGGAAAGAGGTCGATCTTGACTGTTTCCAAGAATTCTCTCGGGTCGCGTAAATCCTGCTGCCATTCTAAGAGCTGACGGACCCAGGCAAACTGTTTACTGTCCTTGGGAGCGATCACCTTTCCCTCTTTATATTGCCAGTGGGCGGCGATGCCCTCTTCGGCCGTGCGGTTCATCTCTTCGGTGCGAATCTGGATCTCCACCCGTTCTCCGTACGGGCCGATGACCGTCGTATGCAGAGATTGGTAGCCGTTGGCCTTGGGCATGGCGATATAGTCCTTGAAGCGACCGGGGACGGGCTTCCACAGGGAGTGGAGGATCCCCAAAGCCTCGTAGCAGTCTTTGACTGTGTTGAGGATAATCCGGAAGGCGATCACGTCATATACTTGCTCAAATTCCACGTTCTGGGCTTTCATCTTCTTGTAGATACTGTAGAAATGTTTGGGCCGGCCGCTGACCTTTCCCCCTAAGCCGTAGGAGGACAGCTTCTCGGAGATGATCGAGCTGACCTCCCGAATGTATTTTTCTCTTTCTTCTTTCTTCCAGGCTACCTCTCGTACCAGTTTGTTGAACTCTTCCGGATGAAGGTAACGAAAGGAGAGGTCTTCGAGTTCCGTCTTGATTCGATCAATGCCCAGGCGGTTGGCTAAAGGAGCATAGATATCCAGGGTTTCCTGGGCGATTTTGACCTGATTTTCCGGGGAAAGGAAACCCAGAGTACGCATGTTATGCAGGCGGTCGGCTAGCTTAATGAGAACGATGCGGATGTCCTTGGCCATGGCCAGAAGCATCTTGCGGAAATTCTCAGCCTGCTGTTCTTCATGGCTGGTCAGGGTTATCTTACTTATTTTTGTCAGACCATCCACCAGAGTGGCGATCTCCAGGCCAAAAGTCTGCTTGATCTCATCCCAGGTAGCATAAGTGTCTTCCACTGTATCATGGAGCAGACCGGTGGCCACGGTGTAGATGTCCATTTTCATGTCGGCCAAAATGGCCGCCACTTCTAAGGGGTGGGTGAGATAAGGCTCGCCTGAGAGTCTAACCTGTCCCTGGTGGACTTTGGCCGAAAAAACATAGGCTTTCTCAATGAGGCTGGAGTCAGCCCCAGGAAGGTAACGATTGATCTTTTCGAGAATATCGTTGAGGCGAATCATCGAAAGACAATTTTAAGTTTGAAGTTGAAAGTTCAAAGTTAAAGGCCCCAAACCCAAAACCTAAGACCCACAACCCGAAACTGGCAACTCGAAACTTTCTTTTATTTTTTGCTCTGCCAGGCAATCCAATTTTTCACCCAAGGCACAGCTTCATCCAGTTTCACCATTTGGATTTCTGCTGTCTTGCGGACTTTAACCTCCACGGCGTTTTCCTGTATGGTTCTGCTGCTGATCGTCAATCGCAGGGGAATCCCGATAAGGTCGGCATCTTTAAACTTCACTCCGGGAGCTTCCTCCCGGTCGTCAAAAAGTGTGTCAATATTGGCCTTAGATAAGCTTTGGTACAACTTTTCAGAGGCCTTCCAAACCGTCTCCTGTTTGAGGTTAACCGGCAAAAGGTGGGCGTAGAAGGGTGTCAGAGGAAGAGGGAAAATGATCCCATCTTGGTCATAGCTCTGCTCGATGGCTGCGGCGATGACGCGCGCCGGCCCGATCCCATAGCTTCCCATGACGATGGGTTTTTCTTGCCCCTGGCGGTCAAGGTAGAAGGCTTTCAGGGGGATGGAGTATTTCGTCCCTAATTTGAAAATATTCCCGATTTCGATGGCTTTCTCCACCCTCAGGGGATGATTGCACGCGGGACAAAAATCACCGGGCATGGCTACATGGATGTCGGCGAAATTGGCCGAGAAGTGCTCTCCCGGAATAACGCCCCGCAAATGATAGCCCTCCCGGTTGGCTCCGGCGACATAGACTCCTTGACGGAGCGAGACATCCGCAATCACAGGAAGTTTGCGGTTGGGCGGCAGCCCAACAGGTCCAAGAAACCCGGCTTCCACCCCAGCATGCTCTTGCACTTCCTCTCGATGGGCCGGGCGAAATTCCCCCATCAGGAGTCTGAACTTTTTCTCGTGCAATTTCTGGTCGCCCCGGACTAAGGCCAGAACGGGTCCATCCGTGCCCATCAGAAGCAGAGATTTGATGGTCAGGTGCGGCTCGATGCCGAGGAAGCTGCAGACCTCCTCGATGGTCCGCGATTCTGGCGTAGCCACTTCTTCCAGCTTCCAGGGGAGAAAAGCTGGAATCGAAGGCTTAGAGTTGGCCAACTCGATATTGGCGGCATAACCGCAATTTTGGCACAGAGCCACCTCATCCTCCCCTGCCTGACTGGGGGCCATAAACTCGTGAGCCCCTGCTCCTCCCATCATTCCCGGGTCGCTTTCGACAGCGTAATACTTCAGGCCGCATCTCTGAAAGATCTTACAGTAGGCCTGGTGATGGAGCTGATAGCTGCGGTTCAAGCCTTCCGCGTCTAAGTCCAGGCTGTATGAGTCTTTCATTAAGAATTCGCGGGTGCGCAGCACGCCTCCTTTGGGCCGGGCCTCATCGCGCAGCTTGGTTTGGATTTGATACCAGATCTGGGGAAGGTCACGGTAAGAACGGATTTCCCGGGCAGCCAGCCAGGCAATGACTTCCTCATGAGTCATCCCCAGGACCATATCCCTCTTCGTCCGATCTTTAAGGCGAAACATCTCGTCCCCAACGTCAAACCACCGCCCCGACTGCTGCCAGATGTCCGCCGGCTGGAGCACAGGCATATTTATTTCCTGTCCCCCGATGGCGTTCATCTCCTCCCGGATGATGGCATTCACCTTTTCCAGGACCCGCAGGCCGAGGGGCAGGTATATATAAATTCCGGCAGCCAATTGCCGGACCATCCCAGCCCGGATCATCAGTTTATGGCTAATGGCTTCAGCGTCTGCCGGGTCCTCTTTATAGGTTTGGAGGAGCGTTTTGGAATAGCGCATGAATTTTCCTTTTTCATGATTTTTCTTATCGCCTCCGCTTCTTCGATCAGCGCCGGGATCATTTCCTTCTCTTTGACTTTGCGGATGATCTCCCCTTTGCGGAAAAGCAGAGCCACCCCTTTTCCAGCGGCGATACCCACGTCAGCTTCCCGGGCTTCGCCAGGCCCATTCACGCAGCAACCCATGATGGCCACATGAATGGGTACTGTCCAATCGGCCAGGCGTTTTTCCACTTCGCGGACGACAGGCTCCAGGTTGATTTCACTCCGCCCACAAAGAGGGCAAGAGATGATCTCCGCGCCCCGGTGTCGCAGGCCCAGCGCTCCTAAAATATGGTAAGCAGCTTTCACTTCCATGGTTGGATCACCAGTAAGGGATACGCGGATGGTATCTCCAATGCCCTGGTAGAGGAGAATTCCCAGACCAACGGCCGATTTGATCCCTCCGGAAAATGGAGGGCCAGCCTCAGTTATCCCGATGTGGAGGGGGTAATCGGTGAGCCGCGAGATCTTCTGGTAAGCGGAAATCGTGGATAAAGGGTCTGAAGCTTTCAGGGAAATCTTGATGAGGTCGAAACCCTGATCCTCTAACAGGCGCACGTGACTTAGAGCGCTCTCCACTAAAGCATCGGCAGAGGGATGTCCATATTTTCTGAGGATTGTTTTTTCCAAGGAACCAGCATTAACCCCTATGCGGATGGGGATTCTTCTTTCTTGGGCGGCTTTAGCAACCCGGGTGATGTGGTCCTTATGGCTGATATTGCCCGGGTTTAGGCGTAGGCCATCCACACCCTGTTCGATGGCTTCCAGGGCCAGGCGATAGTCAAAATGGATGTCCGCTACCAGGGGGATGCCGATCCTTTTTTTAATTTCTCCCAGCTTTTCTGCGGCCTTTCGATCCGGCACAGCAACCCGGACGATCTCACAACCCGCTTTCTGCAAGAGAAGAATTTGGTCGACCGTGGAGGAAACATCTCGCGTATCGGTTTTGGTCATCGATTGAACAGCGATCGGCGCTCCCCCGCCCACGGGGACACGACCGATGAAGATCTGGCGGGTTTTTCTTCGGAGTTTGGGATCAGAAAGTCGCAAGCCTACATTCCAAGCGTTTAAGGTTTGAAAATTATTATTTTTCTTTAACAATATCATAAGAAAAATTTGGGGACAATGTCAAGATTACCGGATTAGATCTCTCAAAAATAATACTTCAAGCCATCATGATATTGCCAAGGTAGAAGCACTATACGGACGGAATGGTTTCTCCTCGCATGACCGGACCGCAGCAGCAAATAGGGGGTCTTTCAGCGGTCTCCGGATGGTAAGGCATTGCCGGTCTTTCTCAGTTTTGGCTGAAGGGAAAAATTTACAGAAGGGAGAAAGGGTAGTTCAAGGACGGCTGTTGACCTGCCCCGTTTTCGGATTGAGGATGGAAACCTTCCGTTTGATCATCAACGCCAGGACATCGTTGGGTTGCTTGTTTTCACGGATAAATTGCTCAATCTTTACCAAATCAGCTTCTTGGAAGTCCTTCTGGCATCGGCGCAGCACATTTTCCCAACGGGCTTCTTTGAGGCTGGCATAGGCCAAGAGGGGGGTTTCTCCTTCCAGGGCGATCTCAACTTCTTCTTCGAACTTTTCGGGAGGGATAATCTGTACTTCTTCCTGGAAGGCCCGGATAAACTTTTGTATCTGGTCTTCTGTGAAAGGGGGGAAGCTGGTCCCGGAATAGATTTGTTTGCGCAGGTCATCCTCCTGAATTCTTAAAGAGACGTTGGAAATATGCAGCCGGCCGGGAATGAGCTCATAGACAGCTGGGTGGCCCAGGCCTTCCTTCGTGCGCCTAATCAGAAACCTCTGCTTTCCATTGCTGGCCTCGAAGTAGCTGACTTTCGTCGATTCGTAGCAAGGTTTGTCGCTTACGTAAGTATCATAATCAACGATCAGCTCTTCGGTAGGATGTTCCCTGAGACAACGGAAGAACTTTCTTTGAATTTCGAGATCCTCAGAGGACCATTCCAGTCCCGGAAGCATCGAAGACTCACCAAAATCTCCAAAGTTTCCGAAAAGGGGGACGACTTGATTGCATCTTGAACAACGGATCAGCCTTTTGATCATCTTTCTACTCCAGAATCTATCTGCCTCTTTCAGTGGAGGCTGATGGCCTGGTGAATCGGGGGGGTAAGGCCGCCATTTATGAAATGTTTTAAAAACAAAGGAACCATACAAGGGTCGAATTGCACCCCAGCATTCCTTTCGATTTCTTCTTGCACCATTGTGCTGGAGAGGCCTGGTCGGTAGGGCCGGTCTGAGGTCATGGCATCATACGAATCAGCCAGGGCAATGATGCGGGCCAGCAGAGGAATCTCCTCGCCAGAAAGACCATCCGGGTAGCCCTTTCCGTCCCAACGTTCATGATGGTGGCGGATGGCCGAGGTAATAGCGTGGGAAAAGGCCAGAGGCTCAATGAGATGAACGGCTTTGACTGGGTGTTGCCGTATATCCAGGTATTCATCTTGGCTAAGATCGTTCTTTTTTAGAAGGCGATTGCTCAAGCCGATTTTGCCGATGTCATGCAGGAGGGTGGCAATTTGCAGATCTTGTTTTTGTTCCGGAGATAGCACCAGATCTTGAGCGATGATTCCCGAATAATAAGACACACGCTCAGAATGCCCATGGGTGTAAGGTTCTTTGCTTTCCAGGATGTATATGAGAACCTTGAGAAAGTCCAGGTAATTCACTGAGACCTTTTGCAGGCGGAAGTTTTCAAAATGCTGAATGGACTCTTTTAACTCTCTGCGAAACTCTTGGTCTTGGGGAGCCACGTCCATGCTTGCTTCTAAGTTGGACAAAGCCTCTCCCTGTTCATCCTTGCCCAAAAGGTGAAGGTCTTTTATTTTCTGGATAAGATTCTTGATTTTCAGGTTAAAATTCCGCCGCTCCACGGATTTGCTGACAATAGAGATAATTTCAGCTACGTTAAAAGGTTTGGAGATGAAATCCACGGCTCCGTAACGGATGGCTTCTACGGCATTTGTTAGAGTTCCATACCCGGTGATGATAATGACCTCGACGTCAGCCCTAAGCTTTTTTATCTCTCGCAGGACATCGATCCCTGAAATCCCGGGCATTTTTAGATCGAGAGTCACGAGATCGACTTGTTCCCTCTTGATAAATTGGAGTGCTTCATATCCATTTGAAGCTGTATGTACATAGTAAATGGGTTTGAGAATCATGCGCAATGATTCCCTGGGACCGATTTCATCATCCACAATCAGGATAGATCCGCGCTGCGCCATCTTTGCTCCCATAAGCAAATCTATAATTTTTGGTAATCATTCAGGAAGTTATCCAGTATTCAGCAAATTCTATGCCTTGGCGGATTTCGATCGGACAAATACTTTAAATATTTGATTTTTTTGATTTTTTTTGTTTGGGGGGTGAAAAATTTGGAATGTCTGACCATTTTTGTACAGGTCAAATCACTTAATTGTTCATTCTTGTAACGTTGTTTGTAAAGTTTCTGCTAAATTAATGCTCAGAGGGTCCGGGGGAGTTTTGGACACCTTTTTCTAAAATGGACGGTAAACCTTCTTCCTGCCCTTCCAAAGCTCGAAGCCCTTTAATTTGTTTGACAAGATTGCTAATCTTCTGGTTGTAGCTCCGCCGTTCAAAGGATTTACTGACGATAGCAATGATATCTGGGATATTAAATGGTTTAGAGATAAAGTCCCCTGCGCCATAGCGAATGGCTTCTCGAGCGTTTTTAAGTGTTCCATAACCGGTTATGACGATCACCTCGATATCAGATTTGATTTTCTTGATTCCTTGCAAAACATCAAACCCTGAAATTCCGGGCATTTTCAAATCGAGGGTGACAACGTCAATGTCTTGATTCTGGATGCACTTCAGTGCTTCTTCTCCATCTGCTGCGGTATGGACTTCATAAAGGGGTTTTAAAATCATGCGTAATGATTCTCTGGGGCCAATCTCATCGTCGACGATCAAGATCGATCCTTTTTGTGCCATTTTTGACTCCTCAAAGGATATCTCTGATTGCGAGGAAACAAGAGTCATTTCTTAGATCCCAATTCCTTTTCGTCATGTTGCCAAAAAAACTTTAAATCTTATTGCCAAAGATGGGCAATTTTTTCTTAAATAGAATGGGGAAATAGACGCCTCCATGCTTATTTAAATATTCGATTTTTTATAAATTTTTTTCTTAGAAAGGGTTTTTATGCTTTCAAGCCCGAATAGCTTCAAAATGGAGTTTAAGAGAATTTCAGGGGAGCCATTTGGGCTAAAAAATTATAATTTCCAAGGCTTGGAATCTCCTATGATGATTTTTTTAATATTTTCTATTCAAAAAAGAAACTTTGGCAAAAAAATTGCATCAAAATATTAAGAGTCGAAAATGGGGAGAAAATCACTCGTTATGGCATCTGGAAATAAAAGGAAAAGGCTCATGCGTTGCCAGCGATGCGGCGGAAGAATGATTTTTGAGAAGTTTTATGACGTCAATAACGTCTTCTTTGGGTGGCATTGCGTCATCTGTGGGGAAATTTTGGACCCGGTTATCCTCCTCCACCGTCTAAGTCAAGATGCTGATCTTCATATTCCTGAAGAAGAAGAAGAGGTTATGCATTTATTGAAGAAATATCTCCATTCTAAACCCAAAGAGCTGAAAGGAGGCCAAAAGGGTAAGGAAAGCAATTTCCCAATTTCCTTGAAGCATAAAATTAGCATGAATTGAAGGGGTTAGAGAGTTACTAATCAAAAACCTCAAAAATAAACTGGATTGTAAAAACTGCCTGGGGCAAGAAGGTCCCAGGCAGTTTCATTTTAAGGACTGGAAAATAAGACTGAGGTAAAAAAAGCACAAATTTTTAATTTATCTGGAAAAGTTTCAACATTTATTAAAAAATTTCCCATTTCTAACAATAGATAAACCAGATAAAAGGGTTTTCCATGATTTCTTTGATTTTGGGCGGTTACTTTATATTAAAATGATTTTTTTGAATGATAAGTAATTAGAATTACAGTTCTTTCTCCTTTCCCCTGTTAATCACCAATTTTTCCCTTATTCTCTCCGGCGTTGGCAATTAATAAAAACCTAAAAAAGGCGATTCGCCACAGAGGGCACAGAGGAAAGTTAAGATAAATCAAGGAAATAAACTCCTTTTCTCTGCTTTACCCCGTTAGAAAGCCCCGGCATTTAAGCCGGGGATGCTATAAATGGAAAGCATCAGCTCCTCATTCAAGAGGGAGTTAAAGCCCTGTTTTTTCTAACGGGGTTTACTCTGTGCACTCATTAAGTGAAAACAATACAATATTTTAGCTGACGAATTTATTACATGAGGGCACAGAGAAAAGATTGAACTTATTTTGTTTTTTAACTATGAAATTATTCTCTGTATTACTAACTTGCAAACTCTCGAAATTTTGTTAAGCATAATCAGGCTGCAAGTTCTGAAAGTTTTGTAATTGGGA
>JACRCA010000289.1 GCA_016234425.1 Deltaproteobacteria bacterium
ATCACTGAGGTGGAAGTGACCGATGACTTAAGGCTGGCCACGGTTTTCTTCAGTGCCATGGGAAACCATCCCCAGGAAGAAGCATCCCTCCATGGACTGCAGAGCGCCGCTGGATATATCAGGAAGAAATTGGGGAAGGAACTGAGACTGCGATACGTCCCCGACCTGCTATTTAAAGTAGACGATTCGTTCGATTACGGGAGCAAAATTGACCGGATCATCCGAACTCTCCAAGAAGAAAAGGATGGAGATTCTCAGAAAGATCGCTGAGGAAGTGCGCGGGGGTTATCGCTTTCTCATAAGCACCCACGTCAATCCGGAAGGAGACGCCATTGGGTCAGTGCTGGCCTTGGGTTTGGCTTTGAAAAATATGGGGAAAGAAGTAGAGATTTTAAACCAGGACCCTACTCCTGGAAATCTTACTTTTCTGCCCGGAGCAGGGCAGATCACCCATCAGGCTCCGGAAAGCGGGGAGTTCGACGTGACTTTTGCGCTGGACTGCGGCAGCAAGGCGCGCCTGGGAGAAGAGTTCAGCAGGGTGAGAACGATCGGAAAGGTCATTAACATCGATCATCACGTAAGCAATAGCTTTTTTGGGGACGTCAATCTGGTCGATCCTATGGCCAGCTCCACGGCCGAAATCCTTTTTGATCTTCTGGGCATCATCCCGGTCAGGATGAGCTCGGCGGTTGCCGAGAACATTTACGTTGGCATCCTGACGGACACGGGCTCTTTTCATTACTCGAATACCTCGCCGAAAACGTTTGCCGTGGCCAGGGCATGCCTCCTGGCTGGCGTGGAACCATGGAAGGTGGCGGAGAAGGTTTATGAAAATCAACCATTAGCCCGACTTCGTCTCCTCTCCATGGTTTTGGGAACCTTGGGGGGAGATGGAGATGGCCGAGTCAATTACATAGTGGTCACCCAGAAGATGATGGAAGAAAGCGGGGCCTCTCCGGACATGACCGAAGATTTCATCAATTATCCCCGATCCTTGGAAGGCTCTGAGGTAGCTTTGCTCTTCCGAGAGCTTTCTCCGAAAAAATACAGGGTCAGCTTACGCTCTCGGGGGAAGGTGGATGTTTCCCGAATTGCGGAAGAGTTCCAGGGCGGGGGTCATCCCAATGCAGCTGGGTGCACAGTGGAGGGAAGCTTATCCGAGGTCAAAGCCAGGATTCTGGAGCGCGTGCAGGCCGCTTTCTGAATGGGGTACTGGTCATCGATAAACCCAAGGGCTGGACTTCTCACGCCGTGGTAGCCCGGGTACGGAAGCTTCTTAAGGTCAAGAAAGCCGGCCACGGGGGGACTCTTGACCCCCTGGCTACGGGGGTATTGCCGGTCTATCTGAATGAAGGCACAAAACTTATTCCCTTCAATTTAGAAGGGACGAAGGAATACGTGGCCACGATGAAGTTAGGCCAGGAGACGGATACCCTCGATGCCGACGGGAAGGTCATCGCCGAAAATCCCGTGTTCTCTTTTACCCGAGAAGAGGTGGAAAAAATTCTGGAAAGATTTCAGGGGTCGATTCCGCAGACCCCCCCGCTCTTTTCGGCCATCAAGAAAGACGGGATTCCTATGTACAGGCGCGCCCGATCCGGGGAGAAGCCTACTCTAACGGAGAGGAAGACAACGATCCACGCGCTATCTCTTCGAGAACTCTCTCTTCCTTTTGTCACCCTTGAAGTCACCTGCAGCCGCGGAACCTATATACGCAGCCTCTGTGCGGACATTGGCCGAGCCTTAGGTTGCGGCGCCCATCTGGTGGAGCTAAGAAGAACCCGTTCGGGAAAGTTTACCATCGAGCAAGCCCTGTGCTTAGAAGATCTTTCCCGACTGGTGGAACAGGAGAGAGTGCCGGAACGGATCATCCCCTTGAAGGAAGGCGTGGACCTCTCCGCGGAGATGAGGGTAGAAAAGAGAACAGCCGAAAGGGTTCGGCAGGGCCAGTCTCTCCGCCTCAGCGAGCTACCAGAAAGCGATTGGAGGCGGATGAAAAAGGGGCAGAGGGTGGGCCTCCTACATGAGGTGGATAAGCTTCTGGCCATCGCAGAATTCCAAGGGGATGGAAGATCGGGAACTTCGCCGGACCCGCTGGTTTTGCGTATCCTGCGGGTTTTTCATGATGGTTGAGGAATCGCAGAGGATCGGAAGGATTCCAGAAAGGAGAAAGATGTGGTCCTATTACCTGAAAGGAAGAAAGAAATCATCGAGGCCTATAAAACGCACCCCACAGACACAGGATCCCCAGAGGTGCAGATTGCGATTCTGAGCGAAAGGATCAGTTATCTGACGGAACATTTCAAGACTCATATCAAAGATCACCATTCCCGCAGGGGTTTGCTAAAACTCGTGGGACAAAGGCGGCATCTTCTCGACTACCTCAAAGCCCAGGATGCGGAGCGGTACAGGGCAGTCATCCAGCGATTGGGTATTCGCAAGTAGCGAAGGGAAGATGCTTTGGAAGAGAGAGGGGGGAGTGAATGTCAATAATAGATGAGCGCCTCGAGGCGCGATGTACTCTCGAGGGCAGAGTCTTCGCCATCGAAACGGGCGCAGTGGCCAAGCAAGCTGATGGCGCGGTTCTGGTTTCTTTTGGAGAGAGTATTGTGCTCGTTACGGCCACGGCCTCCAAAACAGTCCGGGAAGGAATCGATTTCTTCCCTCTGGTGGTCGATTACCAGGAGATGGCCTACGCCGCAGGGAAGATTCCTGGCGGGTTCTTCAAGCGAGAAGGGCGTCCCAGCGAAAAAGAGATTCTTACCGCTCGGCTGATCGATCGGCCTTTACGCCCCGTCTTTCCCAAAGGCTTTTTCAATGACGTGCAAATCATCGCTACGGTGCTCTCGGCGGATCAGGAGAACGATCCAGATGTCTTGGCCATCTGCGGCGCCTCCGCCGCCTTAGAGATTTCGGATATCCCGTTCAACGGTCCGATCGCGGGAGTCCGCGTGGGGCGGGTGGAAGGAAGATGGATCTGCAACCCCACCATGAGCCAACTCCAGGAAAGTGACCTTAACCTGGTCGTCGCCGGGAGTCGAGAAGGCGTGGTCATGGTGGAGGGAGGTGGCAACGAGATCTCGGAGGACGACCTCTTAGAGGCTATCTTTTTCGGGCACCGCTTCTTGCAGCCCATCCTCGACCTTCAGGAGGAATTAAAACAAAAACGGCTCCAGCGCGAGAACGAAAAAAGAAGGATGGCGGGAGAGCCGATGATCACTGCCCTGGAGAAAAAGGCGGGCCCTGAGGTCTTCTTCGACCCTGTCCTAGGACAGCACGTACTTTTGGCTGAAGGGGCGTTCAGGGAGCAGATTCGCACGGCAGGAGAAGAGAAGATTCGCCAAGCTTTCTCCTGCGCTCGGAAGAAATTGCGCAACGAACAGCTGGAGAAGGTCCGGCAGGAGACGCTAGCACCCCTCCTGGAAGAATTTCCTGGGAAGGCTCTGGAGGTCAAAGAATACTATGAAGCCATAGAGAAGTTTGTCTGCCGCCAGCCTGTTTTCCTTCAGAGTCGCAGGATCGACGGCCGGGCCCTGAATGAGGTCCGTCCCATCCATATGCAAGTCGGTTGGCTTCCCCGAACCCACGGCTCCGCAAGGTTTACTCGCGGAGAGACGCAAATCTCCGCCGTGGTCACTTTGGGATCAGCGGAAGACGAGCAGAAGATCGACGCTCTGACGGGAGAAACTTTCAAATCTTTCATGCTCCATTATAATTTCCCCCCTTTCAGCGTAGGAGAAGTCCGCATGCTCCGCGGGCCCAGCCGGAGGGACATCGGTCATGGGGCCCTGGCGGAGCGGGCCATCAGCCAAATCCTTCCGGCAAACGAAAAATTTCCCTATACCATTCGGATCGTATCTGAAGTACTGGAATCCAATGGTTCTTCTTCCATGGCCACGGTTTGTGGAGCCTCTCTGGCCTTGATGGATGCGGGTGTTCCGATTAAAAGCGCGGTAGCTGGAATCGCCATGGGGCTGATCAAAGAGGGTGAAAGAGTGGCGATCCTCACCGATATTCTGGGGGATGAGGACCATCATGGCGATATGGATTTCAAGGTGGCCGGAACGAAGAAAGGCATCACTGGTTTTCAGATGGACATCAAAATTTCGGGCGTGACCCGGCAGATCCTCCGACAGGCCCTTACCCAAGCGCGAGAGGGACGGGAGTTTATCCTGAAAAAGATGGAAGGAGCCTTGCCTGAACCGCGGGCAGAACTCTCGCCTTACGCTCCCCGGGTTTTCACCCTGAAAATCAAGCCCGATAAAATCCGGGAGGTGATCGGACCGCAAGGGAAGGTCATCCGGGGAATTCAGGATGAGACCGGGGTAAAAATAAACGTAGAAGACAATGGCCAGGTGCAGATCTTTGCGACGGATGCAGGAGCCGCGGCCAAGGCGACGGCGAAGATTCGGCAGTTAACCAAGGAGGCTGAGGTCGGAGAGATTTACTTGGGGCGCGTGACCTCCATTGCCAAAAAGCCAGATGGAAAAGAATTTGGAGCTTTCGTAGAGATCTTTCCCGGCACCGATGGTTTGGTTCATATCTCTCAGCTGGCCCAAGAGAGAGTGAAAAGCGTTGGCGAAGTACTCAAGGAGGGAGATGAGGTTTTAGTGAAAGTCATCGGCATCGACGAGCGGGGAAAGATCAAGCTCAGCCGGAAGGAGGCTCTCGGGCACCCCTGGCCAGAGAGGAAAGCATAAGAAAGCTTTTAGCAATCAGTGATCAGCTTTCAGTAATAAAAATATAAAAATCACTTTTGCGGTTTTGCTGAATGCGGACCGCTGAAAGCTGCTTTTTGAACTATGATCGGGAAAACCACATTGGAGAATGGGATTCTCGTCATCACCGAGGAGATCCCTCACGTTCATTCCATTTCCGTGGGGATTTGGATCAAAGCTGGCTCCCGAGATGAGCGCCGGGGAGAAAACGGGATCTCCCACTTCATCGAGCACATGCTCTTCAAGGGCACGAAGCGTCGTTCAGCCCATCAGATTGCCAAAGAGATTGATGCGGTCGGTGGGGTACTGAATGCCTTTACCAGCAAGGAATATTCCAGCTTCTACGCTAAAATCTTAGCCGAACACCTGCCCCTTGCCCTGGACCTCCTGTTTGACCTTTTTCTCAATTCCCTTTTCTCGGCCGAAGAGATCGAGAAAGAGCGACAGGTCATCGTCCAGGAGATCAACATGATCGAGGACACTCCGGACGAATACATCCATGACCTCTTCAGCCAATCCTTCTGGCCCCGACACCCTCTGGGCTTCCCTATCTTCGGTCGGCTGGAGACGATCTCGCGGATGAACCGGACAAAACTAATGGAATTCTTTCACCAGCACTACCTGGATGCGCTGCCCATCATCGTGGCGGCGGGAAATTTAAAACATGAAAGCCTACTCAGGCCTGTGCAGGAGACTCTGGGAAGAATCAAGCCCCGGGGGAAGAAACGCAAAACCTCCCCTCCATGTCCTCACCCGCACATCTTGGTGAAGAATAAGAAACTGGAACAGGTCCACCTACTTCTGGGAACGCAGGGCCCCTCCGCGATCCATCCTCAGCGTTATGCTTTTTCCCTTTTAAACACCATCTTGGGAGGAGGAATGAGTTCCCGATTATTTCAAGAGATTCGGGAAAAAAGGGGCCTAGCCTATTCGGTCTATTCTTTCCTTTCTTCTTTCATGGACAGCGGCATGCTGGGTGTTTACGTGGGGACGGGGGACAGCACTCTTTCTCGGGTATTGCAACTCATCCTGCGGGAGATGAAAAAATTGGCCGGAGATTCCCTGAGGCCTAAAGAATTGCGTGCAGCTAAAGAACAACTGAAAGGGAATCTGCTTTTAAGTTTAGAAAGTGTGGAAAGCCGCATGGGCCGTCTGGCCAAGAATGAGCTTTACTTCAATCGTTTCGTCAGCACAGAGGAAATCATCGAAGGCATCGAGAAAGTTAGAGCCGAAGAAATCTGCGCTCTGGCCCACAAGACCTTCCAGTCAGATTCACTTTCTCTAACCGTCTTGGGGCATGTCACAGAGAAAGCCATCCCTAAGGGTCTATTGGCCACATGAAATCTCAAGTGGTCAGAGTGCAAGTGAAGCGGGTCCGGGGGGACCAAGACCAAGATATTCCCCTTCCGCGACACATGACCCAGAGTTCTTCGGGCATGGATCTTTTCGCTGCCGTGGTTGAAGAAGTAACCTTAGAACCAGGAGAACGTAAACTTATTCCGACGGGTATCGCCCTTTCCATTCCGGAGGGCTATGAAGGGCAGGTTCGTCCGAGGAGCGGGCTGGCCTTGAAGGATGGAGTCACGTTGGTGAATACTCCTGGAACCATCGATTCCGATTACCGTGGCGAAGTTGGGGTGCTGCTGATTAATTTTGGCCACCAGCCCTTCAAGGTTAAACGGGGCGACCGGATTGCTCAGCTGGTGATCGCCCCGGTATATAAGGCAACTTTAGAGTTAGTCGATGAACTGGAGGTCACGCCGCGCAGTGGAGGAGGTTTCGGGCACACCGGCTAAAAAAATTCGAAATCCGAAATCCGAAACAAATTCGAATGACCAAAGCGCTAAATTCAAAACAGGAACAGCCCGTATGCTTGTTGGATTTCTATTTGGGACATTTGAATTTTGATATTGTTTCGTATTTCGTGCTTCGAATTTCGAGATTTTTATCAATTTATGGGCGAATCTATATTCTTCAATAAAAAACAGTATTTTTGGGTAAGGGAAGCACTGGAGATTGCCGAAACCCTGGCCGAGGATTATTTCCGGGTTGATCTGGGAGATTATGAACGCTTCCCTTATGATCTGCAGACTCTGGCAAACCTGCGGGTACTGGAAAAGACTCAGCGAGCTTTAGCGCAGGTGTGTAAGTATGAATATTACAAAAGAGAGTCATTCTCAAAGTTTAAAGGAAGGGAGTTTTACAGAATTTGCCTTCAGGACGACAAGATCTTAAATACTGTGCAAACAGAGTCATCCTCTCTGTTAAGACCATTGCTCCTTTGTATTGTCACTCATGAGCTTATCCATGTCATTCGGTTCAGTCTAGACCCGAAAAAATTCTATCTCAAACTCCAAGAAAAAAGAATGGAAGAAAGCGACGTTCATCAGACCACTTATGAACTTTTAAAGTATCTTAAGGATCCCCAGGTCGGATTTTTTCTGGACCTCTATCGACCTCGGCGGGAGGAGGGCGGGCTTGACTCAAAGGGTCCGGCCCTTGACAACATTTAAAAGCGTGCCTAAATTAAAGCAGCTGAAGAATCTTTGGTAATTCGTTCGGAAGAATGGAGAGGTTTGGCGCATGCCCATTTATGAATACAGATGCCATAAATGCGGGAAGACAATCGAAATCCTGCAAAAGTTTTCGGATACGCCCCTGAAGCGTTGCCCTTCTTGTTCGGGAAAGGTTTCCAGAATAATCTCCAATTGCAGCTTTCAGCTCAAAGGAAGTGGCTGGTACATGACAGATTATAAAAAGAAGGAGCCCAAGGATAAGGAGCCCGAGGCCAAGAAGAGTGTCACGCCAAAAGACGATACACCTTCAACGAAATCAGAAGAGAAGAAGACTTAACTCACCCCTTCCTTCCTTTCAGGTGGTGCCAAATATAATAGATGATCCCCAGGGCGATTAGGCCACCGATGACCATATCAAAGCGATGGAAATAGACTCCCAAGGTGTCCCAGTTCTCGCCTAATTTCATCCCCACGTAGGCCAGCCCCAGGCACCAGGGAAAAGAGCCAACGAAAGTGTAAATCACAAAGCGTGCAAAGTTCATCCTGGCAACCCCTGCTGGGAAGGATATGAACGTCCGGACTACGGGGAGAAGACGGCTGAAAAATATTGCCCAATCTCCCCAGCGGTCGAACCAGCGATCAGCCAAGTCTAAGTCCCGGTGGGAGATGAGGACGTATTTTCCATAGCGTTCGATCAGGGGTCGACCGCCATAAAGCCCGAAGTAATAGGCCGGGATGGAACCAACCAAGCAACCGAAAGCTCCGGCGAAGCCCACCCGGAACAATTCGAAGTCTCCCCGAAAAACCAGATATCCGGAAAAGGGCATGATGATCTCGGAAGGGAGAGGAATGCAGGCACTCTCAATAGCCATGAGAAGAACAATTCCCAAATAGCCAGAAGAAGAGATCATATCGATGATGAACGAAGCCAAGATTTCGATCAGGCGGGCAACCATTCTATCCCTTCCAGAAGATCCAAAAAATAACCAGGGCGGCCACAGCCAAGCGATAGCCTGCAAAAACATTCAAGGTGTGCCTTCTGAGATAGTGCATGAGAAAAGCGATGGCTAAGTAGCCCACTATTCCAGAAGAGGCAAACCCAATAGCAAAGAGCAGCCAGTCTGTTTCTTCTATGGAAAAAAGATGCCGGAATTGAAGAAGGGCAGCTCCGGCAATGGCCGGGGTGGATAAGAGGAAGGAAAAGCGCGTAGCAGCTTCTCGCTGGTATCCACGCAGAAGTCCGGTGGTGATAGTAATGCCGGAGCGAGAAACGCCAGGCAGAAGAGCCAATGCCTGGGCAAAACCTATGAGCATCGCGTCTTTGAGGGTCAAATTTTCTAAAGAATGGTAAGGACGGCTCCGACTTTCGGCAAAAATCATAAGGAAACTTACGGCCACCAAAGGCAGGGCGATGAGCGCTGGATTCCGAAAACTGGTTGTGATTGTTTTTTCCAGGAGGACTCCTAAAATGCCTGCCGGGATAGTTGCCAGGATAATGTAGAGAATCAATTTTTCTTGAAATTGATAGACTGCTCCCTGCTTGATAATCCTAAAAAATCCTCCTGCCAGCTCAATCCAATCTCTCCAGAAGTACCATAAGATTGCCAGAAGCGTTCCAGCATGCAAAGCCACATCAAAGATTAAACTGTCTAGAAGAGGATTGTTCCACTGGAAAAACCATGGAATAAGAATGAGGTGAGCTTGGCTGCTAACCGGCAGGAATTCAGTTAGACCCTGCAGGAGGCCTAAAAAGAGAGCCTGGAGAGGAGGGGAAGATAGGCCCATAGGCTACCGGTTTTTCCCCCTCGACATTTTATCGCTCCCGACATGGTAAGACACCTCCAGGCTATCCTTTCTGATCTGATCCGTTTCCTTTTCTTGATTATTTCTATGATCGGTGGGGAAGGTCAAAAAGTCAAGGGATATTTCTTTCTTGCCCACCTTCACTTTTACAAAATCCCTATTCGTGGCCCGGGCTTCGGGGCGATGAGCGCGGGCAGCATCGGCCGGGAAAAAGCCTTTCTCAAAGGTTCCAGCCAGGTCTCCGCAGAATGAGGCCGGGGGCCTTTTCCGCCCCCATCCCTGAAACGACCAGCGCCTCATGAGGCCAAGCGAAGCGCCCTGAACCCCCGGGCCTGGCAGGATCATCCAGCGCTGGATCAGGGCGGGAGGGTGATTCTCTCGGGATCATGAGGCGTTAGTTCTTTCATCGGCAGGGGCGGGGCTTCAGCCGAGGATGCCCTGGATTCCTCCGCTCCCGCCTTTCCTTGGCGGAAGGGAAGTGGGGACTCTGGAGATATCCTTTTCCCGCCGATGCTCCCTCCTTCATCACCCTCCCGCCCGGTTAA
>JACRCA010000294.1 GCA_016234425.1 Deltaproteobacteria bacterium
CATGCTGGCCAAGCGAATTCCCACAGTCCTCCCTGATCTCTCGTTTGATGAAGCCATTGAGGTTACCAGGATCTATAGCGTCTTGGGATTACTCCCGCCCCATAGCGCTTAGATTGGCACCCGTCCCTTCCGTTCCCCCCATCACACCATCTCCGACGCTGGCCTTATTGGCGGCGGCCAAATTCCCAAGCCCGGAGAGGTAAGCCTCTCCCACAATGGGGTTCTTTTCTTAGACGAACTGCCAGAATTCAAAAAGAATGTGCTGGAAGTCTTGCGCCAGCCGTTGGAAGATGGCAAGGTGACGATTTCTCGCGCCCTCTCCTCCCTTACTTTCCCTTCCAACTTCATGCTCGTTGGGGCAATGAATCCTTGTCCCTGTGGCTTCTACACAGACTCCAACCGGGAGTGCACCTGCACTCTGCCCCAGATTCTTCGGTACCGTTCAAAGATTTCCGGCCCGTTGATGGACCGCATCGACATTCACATCGAGGTTCCGGCCGTGCGCTACCGGGATCTGGCGGGGGAAACATCCGGAGAGGATTCGGAGACGGTCAAAAAGCGGGTCGACCGGGCGCGGGAAATCCAGCGCCAGCGCTTCGCCGGCAAACGCATTTACAGCAATGCCCAGATGACCTCGCGGTACCTGAAAAAGTACTGCCAGATTGGGGAGGACTCCAAAGCCCTCCTGGAGCAGGCCATCGATAAGCTTGGGCTTTCCGCCCGCGCCTACACCCGCATCCTGAAGATTGCCCGCACCATTGCAGACCTGGAGAATGTCGAGTCCCTCACAGCCCAACATATCTCCGAAGCCATCCAGTATCGCAGCCTGGACCGAACGCTGCTTTAATTGCCTCTCATTCCTCAAAATGCAGGGGCGACCGGCCGGTCGCCCTAAAGATTCGTAACCATATTGGTTGGTTCTGGCCGCCGATCCTTCGGGCCGTTCAGATTCCTTTTATTTTGCCGAGCCTTATCATATTGGCGATCTTTAAAAAGGGGAGCATCAATCAGGAAACCGGATTGGAATGGGTCGATAAACTTGCACCCTTTATCAGTGACGATGAGTATAGTTTTTCAAGACTTCTACTAGAGGAGAAATCATGAAGGTCCAGTCGATCAGAATTCCGGATGAGATTGATCGGGCGATAGAGTACGTAGCCCGATCAGAAAAAATTGAAAAAACGAGTTCTCTTCGGAAACTCACCAGAATGGGTTTCGAAATGTATGTGGCTAAATCATATGAAAAGGGAAAGATCTCCCTGCGGGAGGCCGCTAAATTGTTGAATCTTACCCTTTCGGAAACGATCGATCTCCTTATGGAGACAGGAGTAAAAGGGAATATCCGAGCTAAAGATGTCATGGATAGCCTGAAAACGCTTCCGTCTTAATCCTCAAAATTCTTCGCACTCTTTTCCTCTCCAGCTAGCCGAGGGCTCTCCCTAAAAGGATAACGCTGAGAACCATCCTCTGATGACTAACCGGCCTCTACATACCCATTCTTATCCTCCTCTCCTGAAGTTCCTGCATGGGAATAATGAAGACTTTCTCTTTGCACACTTCTACACAACAGAAGCAACTCAAACATTTTTCCGGATCTATCTTTGGTTGGGGCTCTATCCCAATGGCCTCTGAAGGACAAGCAGAGAGGCAGTCCTCACACCGGGTGCATAGCGCCTCGTTACAGACTGGCATCACCCTTCCAAGCTGATTCCACCCCTGAAGATATTTTTCCAAGTCCGGTGCGAATGGAGATTTCTTCCCGGGAATATTTGCCGTATAGGTGGAGGGGTGAACAAAATTCCCAATCACCTCAAAGGGGCCCTCCACCTGGAGATGATTTAAGTCGAATTGCCCAAGCCCTTTTTTCTCGGCCAGATCGATAAGCTTGATGTTCCGAGGATTCTCGAAGCCAATCATACGAGCACAGACCGCATCCACCGCTATCCCATCCTTCCCCGCGATGATCCGGCCCACTTCTCGAGGGGTCCCAAAAGAGGGGCCGTCTCCTTCCATACCGAGAATTCCATCCACAACATTCAAATCCGGGATTCTCCAACGATAAAGATCTACGAAGAATTCCGTCAATTTTTTCGCGTGTCCTGAGAGAGCATGCATTCTGGACTTGAAGTTTCCCGGGATCAACCCAAAAGGGTTCTTCAGGCAGCAGGTCATCCCGGCTAATTGATGGGTCTTCAATTTGGGAACGTTGATGAAAATGTCCATGTCCACAAAGAAACTGGAGATGGGGACGCGATAGCCTCCTATCTCAAAGAGCTTGGCTTCCTTGCTGATGTTGACCATGTAAGGAGCGCAGGTCTTCTCCATCTCGGTTACCTCGTAGAGGGTCTGGATATCAATCCCATTGTCTCCGATCCAGGGCCGTCCTCCGCCCCTTTTCACCTCTTCGGCGATCGCCTTAACCAGAGCCGGGTGGGTTGTGGCCGCCTTTTCAGGGACTGCCGGCCGGACAAGATTCGGTTTGATAAAAACGTTCTTCGAATGAAGGTCGATCGGAAATACCTCAAATATTTCCTGAATTATTTGGCTAAGATTTTCGTAATTTGCTTTTTTAATAATGACTTTTGCCATGATCCTTCCTCCCCTCTTCAGTCCTGTCCGAATCAGATTCTTCCTTGACCTTCTGGTAAATCTCAATGATGGTAATCTTTGGCCGAATTACAATATCATATTTTCTTAGAGTGAAAAGGTCAACGTTTAAGATGCTGAGCGTTCGATTCAGACATAAGACGGGGGGGCAGTTGGCTGCCATTCCTCGTTGAGATTGAGGGCGCAGATCCATTGAAATAGGGGAGCAGGGGGTATGGAGACTGTATCCGCCGATTTCTATGAACGAAAATGGCAATAGAAGAAGGGGGGATTTGGAGAAAGACTCAGAGGGGAAAAAATCTCTCCTGCCTGCCCTAGGGGAGCAGCAGCATTTCGAAAGGGAGCGAGAGGCTTAGAACGGGTAGAATGGACGTAAAAGGGGACGTCGTTGACTAGGTTGAATTCATATGGCAGAATTATCATATTAAGCGTTTCCGGGAGGAGTTATGCCTCGTCAAGCCAGGCTGGATGTTGAAGGCACCCTGCACCATGTCATCATCCGGGGAATTGAAGAGCGCCGCATCGTCGATGATGAAAAAGACCGGGAAAACTTTATCAAACGCCTGAGGAAGATTTGGGGTCGCATCTTAAATATTAAATATCGCCCCCGAAAGTTGTGCGGTCAGGCTTGCTTACTGACATTTGGCTCCCTCCCGGAATTCAGGCATCCTTTCATTTTGTTTTCTGCGCTCAGCTATTTTCCCTGCAGAATAAAAAGAGATCGATGGCCATGAGCTGACTTAAAAATTAAGTCGGGTCTTTGGTTTCATTTCCGGGAAGGTTCTCTTACCTTTTTGATGATCAACCGGGCGGCGGTACTGGCGCTCTGGGCTGCGGTGGTGGCAGAAGTCCTGAGCCTCGGCCATGGGGAAGCGCTTACGCTGGAGGGCGCCGTCGCAGGGATACTTTTCATTTTCTGAGACCAGTCTTTTCTTTCGCGGCGTACCAAGTGGTTAGTCGTCAAGAGCTGGCTCAAAAATTAAGTCATTGAAAAATGGGGACACATCCCATTTAGCAGAAATTGCGATTGAGCCATAGACTGTGTCCTTTCGTGAAGGGTTA
>JACRCA010000284.1 GCA_016234425.1 Deltaproteobacteria bacterium
AAGTTAATTTTTTCAGGGCTGGTTAATTCTATTTTTTACCACCCTGCTATATGCGCAGGAGAAGGTTGAGGCACCGGTCTGGAATGTGGGAGACAAATGGGATTTTGGCCGAGAAGGGTTTCTGGAAGTTGTCCGCCTTGATGCAAAAGGGTATGTTGCAAATTTTTCAGCGGGCATATTTTTTAAATCTGCCCAAGGAACCGCCATATTTGATAAATCCACTTTGAATATTCTTTATGTTTTTGAGGGAGACAAGGCTAAGAAATACGGAGGAGCTCATAGAAGGATTTTAAATTTCCCCTTGGTGATTGGGAAGAAATGGAATGATGAATTTCGGAGAATCCAACCGGATGGTTTCCATGGCGGAAATGTAGCTGAAACTATCAAAGTAGTAGGACGGGAAGAAGTTGTGGTTCCCGCTGGCAAATTTAAGGTGCTTAAGCTGGAATACCAGACCAGTTATGGCCCTCCGGGTCTGGGACCTATTTATGAATCTAAGGTCTGGTATTGGTATTCACCAGAGGTGAAGTATCTGGTGAAAGGCCACTACGGAAAAGGCTATGTGGAAGCTACTAAACCCGTAGATCCATCTTTTTCGGGAGAAAGAGAGGATTGGAAGTTAATTTCCTACAAATTGAAAAAATGAGAAATATATAGGGAAGGTTTTATGGAGGTAGATCAGGATTTGCTATCGAAGGAAAAAAGCAGGCTCCCCGAGATGGCGGAGCGGAAATGGGCATCATTTGAGACGATTTTTTCCACATCATTGAGCAGTCCTGAGGCGATGATTAGGCTGTCGACGGTTCTCAATCGGGGCCAGTGAATTCTATCGTCGTTCCCCATTTTTTCCAGCACGTCGGGGGTGATATCCTGACATTCCGTGTTGGGGAAATTGAGCAAATAGGTTTTAATTTCCCCGGCAGTTTGATGGCTCCCCTTTTTTACTAAGCCCTGGATTACCTCGGCGACTGAGATAATTGAAATAACCGCAAACGTATCTCCTCTTTCGATCATTTCAAAGAGTTGGTGAGACAATCTTCCATACGAGGGGGTCGCATCCATAAGATAAATGATGATATTGCTATCGACCAAAATTTTCTTCCCCGACAAAGCTTTTTTCAGAGTTTGGGGCTCGATCATTTTTGTCGTTCTTTCCTTTCCTCGTCGATGTATTTTTGTATATCCCCGGCTGATTTCCCAAATTTCTGAGCTGTTAGCCCGGACAATTTTTCCGTGAAAGAAGCAACGGGCTGGAGAATGATCCGGTTTTCCTCCTTGCTCAAGATAATTTTCGTTCCACTTCTGATATTCATTTGCCGGCGAATACGAGCAGGCAAAACGATGTATCCTCTCTTTGAGACCTTTAACCTAATTGATTTCATGTAGCAATCCTCCTCTTTGTATACATTCTTAAATTAGCATATACTATTATTTTTTGCAAGCAAAATAAAAAGGTCTGCAAGATGTATTTTTATCCGCATTCCTGCCAATTTATGCCATTAATCTTTTTACCAGCAACATTAAAACAAAATAAGATGTGCGAAGATACTTGAAATTTTTTAGCGCTTTCTGCAAGGTGAGATTCCAGGATGTGTAACATGATTTCTTTTACATCTTCTTGAGGTGAGCAAGCAGTTCCGAAGTTTTCCATATCTTAAACCTTTTAATTTTTTTAAAGTGCTTATCGCTCGACCATATACCATCATTCTCGACGGCGAGGCCCAAAGCTATAAATGGAACATCACCTGGATCGATATTGCCAATAATCCTTTCAGCTTCTTTAAGATGCGGTCGGAGCTTCTATCTCTTCCAAAGCAAATTCAGGAAGGTAAAAACTAATAAAAAGGAGGAGGAGTATTTCTCGGGTTATGGAATCTTTGATGAGGGACGAAATTAGTATACTCGTATCAACGACCAGTCTCATCATGCGTTTTTGTAATGTTTCAATAATTCGGCTTTGACGGCCTTATCCAATTCGTCGATGTCCTGACTGGAAAGTTTACTCTTTGAGGTAATCTTGTCCATTAATAGGAGTTTTCGGGCATAATTCCATAAGGTATCAGCAACAACCTTATCCCATTTGATTTCCGGGTGTTTGGACAGGATTTTTTTAACTTCCGAGGGTATTTGAAACGTAACGGTTGGCATTCCAACACCTCCTTCTATTTAAAGATAGAAAAACAACAGCCTAAAGTCAAGGATTGATTGAAGATATGCGTCCAACCTCCCTCAGACTCGACGCTCACTTTTTAAACGACATATCGTAGGCCCGCAACAGCTCATCTGACCGGGCCTTCCAGTTTAGCCGTTCATTGACCCCATAAATGTCAATCTGCTGGTAGCAAAGGCACACGGGGACTTCCTCCTTGATGAGTCCTTCTTTTGGCTAAGCAAGTTAAATTTTTGCAAGAAGGCAGGAAATTTTTTTTGTGGGCCAGAAAGTCGAAAAAACCTCCAAAGGGCTTAGGGCTAGTCGGTTTCCGAAGAAAGGCGGTTTTTCATCTCATTCAAAAGGTTCAGAGCCTCGAGAGGCGTGAGGCTATTGGGGTCAAGATTTCTCAGCATCTCGCGGATCGGGTCGGGAGGCTTCTGGAAAAGGCTCATCTGCTGAGAATCCCATGTAGGCTTCTTCTTACGGGAGATGGCCAGCTTAGGAACTCCCCCCTCGGTAAACTCTCCCTGTTCCAGATTGATCAAGACCTCTTTGGCCCGCTCAATGACCGTCTCTGGAAGGCCAGCCAGCCGAGCCACCTGGATGCCGTAGCTGCGGCTCGTGGCCCCTTCCACTAATTTCCTAAGGAAAATCACCCGGTCATTCCACTCCTTTACAGCCACGTGAAAGTTCTTTACCCGCGGCCTGGTCAGGGCCAATTCCGTCAGTTCATGGTAATGGGTGGCGAAGAGGGTCTTGGCCTGGAAGGGACATTCTTCGTGAAGGTATTCTGTCACGGCCCAGGCGATGGAAAGGCCATCGAAAGTGCTCGTTCCCCTTCCAATCTCATCCAGCAGGATCAGGCTGCGGGGACCGACATTCCTCAAAATATGGGCCATCTCTTCCATCTCGACCATAAAGGTGCTGCGTCCACGGATTAGATCGTCTGAGGCGCCCACTCGCGTGAAGATCCGATCCACTAAACCCAGGTGAGCTTCCTTGGCCGGGACGAAACTTCCCATCTGGGCCATGATCACGATCAGGGCGACTTGCCGCATGATGGTCGATTTTCCCGCCATATTGGGGCCTGTAATGATCAATATCTGCCGCTCTCCGCTGTCCATGAAGACGTCGTTGGGAACAAAGCGTTCTTCCAAGGGCATTTTTTCCACCACCGGGTGCCGCCCGTCGATCATCTTCAGGCTGTCCCCTTCATCGAGTTGTGGCCGGTAGTACCCATTGCGTTCAGCTACTTCCGCCAGAGCCGAGAGGACATCCAATTCTGCCAATGCTTGAGCATTGCCCTGGATCTTGGCTACTGCGGAGGCGACCCTGGCGAGCACCTGGAGGAAGATTTGATACTCCAGGGTATTCTTTTGTTCCTCAGCGTTCAGTACCTGCGTTTCATATTCCTGCAGTTCCTGGGTGATGAATCGTTCGGCATTAGCTAAGGTTTGCTTACGGATATAATGGGGAGGAACCGCGGATAAATTGGGCTTAGTTACCTCGATGTAATAGCCAAAGACCTGGTTATATCGAACTTTCAGGGAGGAGATCCCTGTGCGCATGCGCTCCTTGGCTTCCAGCTCGGCGATCCACTTTTTCCCTTCGTGGCTGACTTCCCACAATCGATCCAAGGCAGGATCGAACCCCTTTTTGATCAGGCCCCCTTCTTTGAGCATGGCTGGCGGACTGTCTTGGATGGCTTTTTCCAAAAGGTCCCTTAGCTCCGCAAGATCATCCAATTGTTCCAGATGTCTCTGGAAGCCTGGGCATTTGAGATCAGAGAGAAGATTTTTAATCTCCGGGAAAAGCTTAAAAGAAGACAGTAAGGCCACCAAATCTCTGGCGTTGGCTATGTTAAGAGAGATCCTCGCGCTCAAACGCTCTAAATCTTTCACTCGCCGCAGGGTTTCTCTAAGCTTCTGTCGCTGGAGATCTTTCTCCTTCAGTTCCGCGACAGAATCCAGACGCTCGTTGATCCGGCGCAAATCCATCAAGGGAGAACTTAGCCAGCGCTTGAGCATCCGCCCTCCCATGGCAGTCACTGTATCATCCAAGACCCAAAGCAAGGACCCTTTGCGGCTGCGCGTCTGCAAGCTTTCAAAAAGTTCCAGGTTCTTTCTGGTAGTCTCATCCAAAACCAGGTAGTCGTGCATCCGGTAGATTTCCAGGCGAGAAAGGTGCACAGGCTGGGTTTTTTGCGTCTCCTGCACATAGAAGAGGATTGCCCCCACAGCCTTCAAAGCTTCTTCTTTTCCTTGGGGAATGGGAAGCCCCAAGGATTTTAAGTGTTCCCGGGACCGAGCATCCTCAAATACCTCCTTTGGGAGGGGGCTATAAAGGGCGCTGGGGAAAGCTTTCATTAATTGTTTGATGGGGAGCTGACTTTTGGCGGATTCAGAAAGGAGAATCTCCTTCGGTTCCATCCGCATCACTTCATCCAGCAATGATTGGGCGGTATTCACTTCAGCGGCCAAAAAATCACCGGTGGAGGCATCCAGGAAAGCCAACCCAAAACGCTCCTCTCCCATAGCTATAGCCAGCAAGAAATTGTTCGCCTTGGGTTGAAGAAGCTCATCTTCCAGGACCATTCCCGGCGTGATAACCCGGATCACTTCGCGCTTGACGATTCCTTTTGCTTTGGAGGCATCTTCCATCTGTTCGCAAATGGCTACCTTATAACCTCGGTCCACCAACTTTTGAATGTAAGAAGAAGCAGCATGGTAGGGGACCCCACACAGGGGAACAGAATCTTCTTTGCTTTTGTCCCGAGAAGTCAAAGTAATTTCTAATATCTCAGAGGCTAACTTGGCGTCCTCAAAGAACATTTCATAGAAGTCTCCCATACGGTAGAAGAGGATGGCATCTGGGTATTTTCTCTTCACTTCCAGGTATTGCTTGATCATTGGCGTTATGTTATTCACGGGCCGATCTTCCCTCCAGAAATTTTTTTAAATTTACACTAAGCCGGCAAAAAATTCAACAAACGGGAAATACTTCTTGACTCCTCAACCGAGATTAAATAGACTGAACAAAATTCCTTAGGTTTTTTAATCAACCCGACAGGAGGGGATGATATGCTGGTCAGAAGAAAAATGAAAAAGGACTTGATCACCATCACCAAGGATGAGCGAATGACTACCGCCAAAAAAATCCTGCAGGAGAAAAACATCCGCCATCTTCCGGTGGTGGAGGGAAAGAAATTAATCGGCCTGGTAACCAATATGGACATCCGCAAGGCAGAGGCCTCCCCCGCAACTTCCCTGGAGATTCGCGAGCTCCATTACCTTTTGGATAAGCTCACGGTCGGAGAAATCATGACCCGGAACGTAATCACCATTTCACCGGATGTATCCGTGGAGGAAGCCACCACTCTGCTTCATGACAATAAAATCGGCTGCCTCCCCGTGGTCGAAGATGGGAACCTCGTGGGCATTATTACTGAAAACGACGTCATGGAGCTCCTCATTGAAGTCATGGGAATGAAGGAAAAGGGGAGCCGGATGGAGGTGCTGCTGGAAGACAAACCCGGAGCCCTGGCTGAAGTGACCCGGATCATCAAGGAGCACAACGTGAACATCATCAGTGTGGTCACGGATGTCGCAGATGAACCAGGGAAGAGGCTCGTAATTTTTAAGCTGAAGACATTTTACTTTGAACCGATCAAGAAAGCCATGGAAGCAGCTGGTTTCCCCGTCCTTTACGCCAAGATCGAAAAGTAGAACCACCCCTCCTTTTCCTCTCGGGGGACAAAGGAATTGCCCTCCTCTCCTTTCCTTTGCCCCTAAACTACTCTTTCTTTCTCTCCTCCAGTGAGTAAGGGGAAAGGTGGTCGGCCTTCAAAGCACTGAGATTCTGCTCCAACTGCGCAATCGCTTTTTCTTTCTGGCGAATCCGGGAATGCAGGGCGGCTTTGGAGAGAGAGCTCATTAGCCCGGAGAGGATGAACCCGATGGAGAAGGATAAAAATGACCACAAGAAGAGAGGCAGAGGAATGCTTACCCAGCCAAAATAATACCTCAGCGAGACCGGCTGATCATTCTGAATGGCAAAGGCGATGGCTGCGGCCAGCAGGAGGAAGAAAAACACCCATTTTAATGTGCTCATAGACCCTCTGCTCAACTCCCGAATTTTCTAAAATAGGGGAGCAGCCGGTTGTAAGTTTTATCCAGATGTTCGGGAATGATGCGAACCTCGGCGAGCGCGGGCATGAAATTGACGTCCCCTTTCCAGCGGGGGATGATGTGGAAATGGAGATGGCGAAGGATGCCTGCCCCCCCCACCCGTCCCAAATTCATGCCGACGTTAAATCCATTCGGGTGGAAGGCCCTCTTTAAAATACTGATCGATTTTCCTAAGTTTTGGAAGATATCGTGCATCTCTTCGGGTTTCAATGTACTAATCTGATAGACATGCCGGACCGGTGCGATCATGAGGTGGGCGTAAGAGTAAGGATACCGGTTGAGCATCACCAGAGAAAAAGGGGTACGGTGGACAATAAGCCTTTTTCTATCGGATTGGCCTTCCAGGGGACAGAAAATGCATCTCCTTCCTCTTCGGTCAGCGAGAATATAATCCATGCGCCATGGGGCAAAAAGCAATTTCATATCCTCTGATCCCTCTATTCAAAAGTAAATGATCTGACTGAATATCTTCTCACCCAGTTCCAACAAACCGACGCTCTTTTTCCGGGAGATGAAACCACCTCCAAAGGCCCCCGGATTGAAGAAAAGAACCCCTTCGCGCTCTGCCTGGGAGGGGGCGTGAGTATGGCCGTAAATAATACAATCCACTCTGTCGAACTCCCGCCGGACTCGCTCCTCGAGTCCCTGCGGTCTGCCCCATCCGTGGATCAACCCGATTTTGAACTTTCCCACTTGCATGGTGCGGTGGGTCGGCAGCTGCCGGCGTACCGATGGCGAATCCATATTCCCGCAAACTGCTTGGACTTCCTTTCCGGCGAAAGCCTCCAAAACCTCCAGATCGGTGAGATCCCCTGCGTGCAGGATCATCTCTACATCTTTGAACGGGCCGGCCATAAGTTCCCGCAGTTCCGGGGTGGCCTGCTTAAGATGCGTATCCGAGATGACCCCAAGTTTCATAATCGGTCTGTCTTTCCAATTTCTTAATTCTCTGTGACGATCTCTTAAATCCCTGTCAGCTCCACTTCTCCCCAAGCCCCTAATTTGTCCCCGACGATTATAACCACTCCGCAGAGGCCGGCAATCGTTTTAGCTTTCTCCAGAGCCCGGGTCAGCTCAGCCGGAGAACTGACTATGTTTCCCACAGCCGTTGCCCCCGCATCGGCGAGCGATGCCGAAGGGGCAAGAACGCAGACGGCATCAGCTCGGCCAAAGCTCAGGGAGGGGCCAACAGTACCCGAAGAAGTACAAACTCCCCACCCATGGTTGGCCGCAGGAACCTTTAACCCCACTCGGAAACTCAAAGGTGACCGGCCGGCAAAAATTCCCACCTGCACTTCCCTGGATGAGTGGATGAAAATATCCCCCCCATTTTCCACGATGACTTCCGAAGAGTTTTTCAGGAGATCTTGGCCAACTGCTTCGGCCATCGCCCCGGCAACCGCGGCCATGGGCCCTACTCCAGCGCGCTGGGCCGCCTGCATCATATCCTGAACGATGGGGGGGGCAAATTCATCGGTGGGCAGCGGAACCAAGGATCTCAAAAATCCAGAGTGCTCGGTGATGTACTTTTCGAGTAGGTAACGGTGGCGGATTACTGAATCGTGGGCCAATTTTCGCAGGTCCGAAGTGGCCTTGATGTAAAGGTCTGTTTCTTTTACAGTGACCTGGAAGGATACCAGGCCATGATTCTGGAGGAGGTTACGATAGCTGCGCTCCTGATATTCTCCTTTCCTCCCGATTGATCTCGAACTCCTGGTCAGATCCCTATCCTCCAAAGATAAACCTTCTGTGCCCGGATTTCTTAACCTTCCTTTTTAGGGACCTTTTTATGCTACGGAGCATCGATTCATTGCTCAAGCCTGGAAGCTCACGGCTTCGTAGCCTAAAAGGTCCCGGATTCGCCGAACGAGTTGATCCGTCGAGCTTAATTTCCATTCATCTCCCAGAACGATTACGGCCTCGCGCTTTCCTGGCAAAATCAGATGCAGATAAGCCGGACAGTCTCCCCGGCAATCTTGAAAAATCTCCTTGAGGGCTACCAGATCCTCCCGCCCCAAACCTTCGGACCGCACTCGCAGGTGAACGCTGGTGGCCAATTTATTCATTGCTTGGTCAAATGGAAAAACCTCACTGGCGATTACCTTCACGCTATCCTCTCCCACGTCCACTTTTCCTTTGATGAAAATGGGGTCTTCGCTCTTCAGGAATAAGGAGGAGTTCTTGTATAACTCTGAAAAAATGATGACCTCGACCATCCCGTTCAAATCCTCCAGGGTTACGAAGGCCATGCGGTCGCCTCTCTTGGTGTTGATCTCTTTCAAGGCATTCACCACTCCCCCAATGATCGCTTCCTGGCCATCAGCCATTTCCCGGAGCCGCTGGGTATCCGTAGTGTTGAAGCGCCGCAAGCTCTGGGCAAAGCGAGTCAAAGGATGGCCGGTAAGGTAGAACCCCAAAGTTTCTTTCTCGAAAGCCAATCGCTGTCCTTCGGGCCACTGCGGAACATCTGGAAGGCGAGGGGCAGCATTCTTCCCGTCGGCCTGAAAAGACCCGAACATGATCATTTGCGACTTGCTTCGTTCCCGCTCCCATCCCTGGGCCCACTCCATGACTTCCTCCAATCCAGCCAGGAGTTGGGCCCGGTTTGGGCTGAGGGTATCAAAGGCTCCGCATTTAATCAGGCTCTCGATCACTCGTTTATTCACTTTGCGCAAATCCACTTTCAGGCAGAAATCCGCCAGAGAAGTAAAATCCCCTCTCTCTTCTCGGGCGGCCAGGATCGACTGGATAGCCGCCAGGCCCACGTTCTTAACGGCTGCCAGGCCAAAGCGAACCTTTCCCCCCATGACCGTGAAATCTTGCTGGCTTTCGTTGATATCTGGAGGGAGAACCTCCATCCCCCTCTCTCGGCACTCGTTCAGGTGGCGCAAGACCTTTTCGGCGTTTCCCATTTCGCTGGAAAGCAACGCCGCCATGAACTCCACGGGGTAATGGGCTTTTAGGTAGGCCGTCTGGTAGGCGATGAGAGCATAGGCGGCACTATGAGATTTATTGAACCCGTACTCGGCGAATTTGGCCATCAGGTCAAAAAGCTTCTCGGCTTTCGGCGCGGAAATCTTTTTTTGCCGCGCCCCTTCGAGGAATTTTTTCTTTTGCATGGCCATTTCATCGGCCTTTTTCTTGCCCATTGCCCGGCGCAGGATATCTGCATCCGCCAAGCTGAAGTTAGCCAATTTGCTGGCGATATTCATGACCTGTTCTTGGTAGACAATGACCCCATAAGTCTCTTCCAGGAGCTCTTGCACCTCCGGGACTTCGTAAACGATGGGTACCTTCCCCTGCTTCCGCTTGATGAAATCCTCCACCATCCCACTCTTCAAGGGTCCTGGGCGGTAGAGGGCCAGGAGGGCCACAAGATCCCCAAATCGTTCTGGAAGCAACCGGACCACGAGATCCCTCATCCCTGAACTTTCCAACTGAAAAACTCCGGAAGTATCTCCGGAGCATAGCAGGCCATAGGTCTTGGGGTCATCCAGGGCAATTTTCCGCATGTCCAGCTTTTCCTTCTTAGAGAGATCGACCCGGTTGATCACATCTTGGATCATGGTCAAGGTTTTCAGGCCCAAAAAATCGAACTTGATCAGACCGATCTTCTCTATGTCTTTCATAGGGTACTGGGTAACGATTTCGTTTTGCTGCCCGCGGTACAGGGGCACAACCTCAACCAGGGGCTTGCTGGAGATAACCACCCCGGCAGCGTGAGTGGAAGCATGCCGGGGCAGCCCTTCCAAAGCCTGGGCCAAGTTCAGAAGCCTCTGGACATCTGGGTTCGTTCTCGCCAGTTCCCTCAATCGGGGTTCTTGCTGGAGGGCCTCTTCCAGCGAGATGTTCAAGGTGTTGGGGATCATCTTAGCGATCCTGTCCACCTCGCCGTAGGGCATGTCGAGGGCCCGGCCGACGTCCCGGATGACTGCTCGGGCCTGCATCTTGCCGAAGGTGATAATCTGCGCCACATGGTCAGCACCGTACTTGGATTTCACGTATTGGATGACCTCATCCCTTCCCTGCATACAAAAATCAATGTCGATGTCTGGCGGGCTCACCCGCTCAGGGTTTAGGAAGCGCTCGAAAAGCAGACCGTTGGCCAAGGGGTCAATGTCCGTTATTCCCAAACAGTAAGCCACCAGGGACCCTGCTCCCGATCCCCTTCCAGGACCTACCGGAATGTTCTTCTCTTTGGCGTAGCGGATAAAATCGGCGACGATCAGAAAGTACCCAGCAAAACCCATCTTCTGGATCATGCGCAACTCTTTCAGTAGACGCTGCTGATAAAAATCTGTCGAGAAGGGGCGAGACTGGCCACTGGCCCTCATTCCGACCAGGCGCTCTTCCAACCCTTCCTGAGCAGATTTCTCCAAGAAGCTGTCCAGGGTCTCGCCTGCCGGAACCTGGAACTCGGGGAATTGCAGCTCATTTAGCTTCAGGTCCAGATTGCAGCGTTCGGCGATCTCCACAGTGTTTTGGATGGCTTGCGGGCAATAGGCAAATAACTCCTCCATCTCTTCGGCCGAACGAAAGAAAAACTCTTCTGTGGAAAACTGCATCCGGTCCACATGCTTAAGCGTCTTGCCAGTCTGAATGCAAAGGAGGATTTCGTGGGCTTTGGCATCTTCCCTTCTCAGGTAGTGACAGTCATTGGTAGCTACCAGGGGCAGGGAGAGTTTTTGGGAGATTTCTATCAGGCCGGCATTCACTTTCTTCTGCTCGGCCATCTTATTTTCTTGGATCTCCAGGTAAAACCGCCGGTCGGGGAAGATCGATTTCAACTCTTCGGCCGCCCGCAAGGCTTTGTCTTTATCTCCACTCACCAAAAAGAAAGGAATCTCTCCCTTGAGGCAGGCGCTGAGGGCGATCAGGCCTTCGTTATATTTCGCCAACAATTCCTTATCCACCCGCGGGCGGTAATAGAATCCTTCGAAATACCCCGCGGAGACGAGTTTCAGCAGATTACGGTATCCCACCAGGTTCTTAGCCAGAAGGATCAAGTGGAAAGAAGCTTCCGCAATTCCCCTGGAGACTTTTTCAAACCGGCTGCCAGGAGCCACGTAGACCTCGCACCCGATGATGGGTTTAATTCCGGCTCGTTCGGCCTGCTGGTAGAATTCGATGGCCCCAAACATGGAACCATGGTCGGTAACCGCCAGCGCGGGCATACGGTAATTCTTGGCCTGCTGGAAAAGCTCTTCCAGCCGGATGGCTCCGTCGAGAAGGCTGAACTCGGTATGCAAATGCAGGTGAACAAAATTGGCGTGTTTCATAAAAAGTGCCTAAAGTGAATGAAAGTTCCTAAAATGCGTCCAAGTGCCTAAAGTTCGAAGTGCCTAAAATATCTAAAATTTTTTTACTCCGAACTTCGAACTCCGAACTTGTTTGGCGCCTTGCACCCTATTCCCACTCGATCGTGCTTGGAGGTTTGGAAGAAATATCGTAAACTACCCGGTTCACACCTTTTACTTCGTTGATGATCCGGTTGGAAATGGTTCCCAGAAGCTCCGCAGGCAATGGAACCCAGTCGGCCGTCATGCCGTCCACGCTCTGAACCACTCTCAGGGCAACGACGCGCTCATAGGTTCGTTCATCTCCCATCACCCCAACCGTGCATACGGGAAGTAAGACCGCAAAGGACTGCCAGACTTTCGTGTACCATCCGGCCCGATGCATTTCCTCCTCGACGATGGCATCCGCTTCTCGGAGAATGGCCAGGTCTTCTTTGGTCACCGCCCCTATGATGCGCACGGCCAACCCGGGTCCAGGAAAAGGCTGGCGCTCGATGATTTCTCGGGGAAGGCCCAGCTCTTGGCCTACCTGCCGGACTTCATCCTTGAAAAGTTCCTTCAGGGGCTCAATGAGCTTAAGATTCATCCGTTCGGGTAGGCCACCCACGTTGTGGTGGCTCTTGATCTTGGCCGATGGCCCCTTAAAAGAGATGGATTCGATGACATCGGGGTAAAGCGTCCCTTGAGCCAGAAAGGTAGCCCCCCCGATTTTCCGGGCTTCTTTCTCGAAAAGGAAAATGAACTCATGGCCGATGATCTTGCGCTTCATTTCTGGGTCCCCTACCCCGGCCAATTTTTCCAGGAATAATTCCCCGGCCTCCACTGCCTTCAGGTTCAAACCAAGATGCCTCCCGAAGAACTCCTTTACCCTTTGGGCTTCATCTTTGCGCAACAGTCCATTGTCCACGAAGATGCTCATCGCCTGCTGGCCCACCGCCCGATGCAGAAGGACGGCTACGACCGAAGAATCCACCCCGCCACTGAGAGCGCACAGAACCCGCTCCTCCCCGATCTTTTCCCGCAAGGAGGGAACCATCTTGGCGACGAAAGATTCCATGGTCCAATCCGCTGGGCACTGGCAGATGCGCAAAAGAAAATTCTTCAGGATCTCCTTTCCCAGGGGGGTGTGGACGACTTCCGGATGAAACTGCACCCCGAAGGCCTGGAGTCCTTCGTTCTTCATCGCCGCCACAGGAGAGTTGGAAGAGTGGGCCATGGCCCGGAAACCAGGCGGGGGAACCTCAATCCTATCCCCATGGCTCATCCAAACCTGAATGGATGTCCCCTGATTTAGCCCGGCGAAAAGATCCTGAGCATCATCGATGAAGAGCTCGCTCCGGCCATACTCACGCTTCGGTGACTTCCCCACCTCCCCTCCGAGGATGTGGGTCATGAGCTGCATGCCATAGCAGATCCCTAAGGTGGGGATCCCCAGGCGAAAAAGATCTGCTGGGCTTAGAGGAGCTCCTGGTTCATACACGCTCGCGGGGCTGCCTGAGAGGATGATTCCCTTCGGTCGAAACGCCCGGATCGCTTCTAAGCTCATGTTAAAGGGATGAATCTCGCAATAAACCCGACATTCCCGCACTCGCCGGGCAATCAGCTGGGTGTACTGCGACCCATAGTCCAGGATTAAAATTCGGCCCTGAAAATCCTTCGCCGACATGGACTAAAGCTCTTGGAAAGGATTCTCTATCCCTACGCTGTAATTCGGTGCTTCCTTCGTGATAATTACATCATGGACGTGGCTCTCTCTCAAGCCAGCATAAGTAATGCGAGTGAACTTACTTTTCTCTTTCAGTTCTTTCAAATTGCGACATCCCACGTAGCCCATCCCCGCACGCAACCCCCCTAAAAGTTGATAGATGCTGGAAGATAAAGGCCCCTTGTACGGAACGCGCCCTTCAATCCCCTCGGGAACGAGTTTGATCTCCGCATCAAGTTCATCTTGATAATAGCGGTCTTTACTGCCGCTTTTCATGGCTTCGATGGAGCCCATTCCCCGGTAGATCTTGTAGCTTCGACCCTGGTAGAGGACCATCTCTCCTGGGCTTTCATCCGTGCCCGCGAAAAGGCTGCCGATCATTACCGAGTCCGCTCCCGCGGCCAAGGCCTTGGTAATATCCCCGGAAAATTTTATGCCTCCGTCCGCGATCATGGGAATGTCGTACCGTTTCGCCACCTGCGCGCTTGCCACGATGGCCGTGATCTGAGGAACCCCTACGCCCGCGATAACCCGCGTTGTGCAGATGGACCCTGGGCCTACCCCTACCTTCACTGTGTCCGCCCCTGCTTTGATCAAGGCTTCCGCTGCTTCTTCTGTAGCCACGTTGCCAGCAACGAGCTGACAGTTTGGAAAAACCCTCTTCGTATCCCGGATCGCCTCTATCACCCCCCGGGAATGTCCATGGGCTGTATCGACGACGATGACATCAGCGCCGGCTTTGAGCAAGGCTTCCACCCGCGCTTCCCGGTCTAAGGTTATGCCCACTGCCGCTCCCACGCGCAATCGGCCCAGATTATCTTTGCAGGCGTTGGGATATTTAATGGTCTTCTCGATGTCCTTGATCGTGATCAGACCTTTGAGGTTATTCTGTTCATCCACCACCAGGAGTTTCTCGATGCGGTTCTTGTGCAGCAATCGCTTGGACTCCTCCAGGGTGATGCCCACAGGTGCGGTTACCAGATTCTCCTTCGTCATGACCGCTGAAATGGGCTGGTCTAACCGCGTCTCGAAGCGTAGATCCCGGTTGGTCAGAATTCCCAGAAGCTTCCCCTGCCGAGTTACGGGCACGCCGGAGATACGGTACTTCTTCATGATTTCCAGGGCTTCATAGATTTTTTGCTCCGGGTCCATGGTAATCGGATCAACGATCATTCCACTCTCGGACTTCTTCACTTTGTCCACTTCCGCCGCCTGGGCAGCAAGGGACATGTTGCGATGGACGATCCCGATGCCCCCTTCCCTGGCCATGGTAATCGCGGTTTGCGCTTCGGTGACCGTGTCCATGGCTGCGCTGATCAGGGGAATATTCAGACGGATCGCTTTCGTAAGGTTGGTAGAGATATCCACCTCCTTGGGAAGAATGGCAGATTCGGCCGGGATCAGGAGGACATCATCAAAGGTAAGGCTCTCGGAAAACCTCTCGGAAACCATCTTTAACTCCTTGTCAATTGGCGAAAAACGAAGTTGTTAAAATACTTTATTATGGCCAACCTCGGATGTCAACCCATCAATTTTCTTGCCCACCTTCACTTTTACGGAATCCCTATTCGTGGCCCGGGGTTCGGGGCGATGAGCGCGGGCAGCATTGGCCGGGAAAAAGCCTTTCTCAAAGGTTCCAGCCGGTTCTCCGCAGAA
>JACRCA010000285.1 GCA_016234425.1 Deltaproteobacteria bacterium
GAAAAAATTGCAGAAGATGAAGGCCTGGCGGGAAGAGCAGTTGAAACTCGACCTTCCGGAA
The DNA here is from genome assembly GCA_016234425.1 of Deltaproteobacteria bacterium. Taxonomy (GTDB): domain Bacteria; phylum Desulfobacterota; class SM23-61; order SM23-61; family SM23-61; genus JACRCA01. The sequence goes on from JACRCA010000285.1 coordinate 62, forward strand.
AAAAAGTATCGCGATGCTCTTCTGCGAGTCAAAGAAGAGCTGGAAGACCTTCATGGACTCCTCAGCTGAAAGGAAGTTGACAGGGCAGCCCGAAAATGGTATGAAAAAGAACGCGGGGCGTAGCGCAGTCTGGTAGCGTACCTGAATGGGGTTCAGGTGGTCGCTGGTTCAAATCCAGTCGCCCCGACCAGCCAGGAATGACCGCCATGGGCGGAATGGAAAAGAGGGTGAGAGCGATCTCACCCTTTTTCTTCCTCTAATCCGCAAGGGAGAGGAAAGGTGAGAATTAAAATCGTTCCTTCATTTCCCATCTCCGCCATGCTTTTATTGGCAGGGTGCCTGAGTGCTTCGGTTCAGAAGGATCTGATCTTACCCCGAGACTATCAGCCGGGACAGTACGAGAGGGTGGCCGTGATTAATCTTGACCGGCAAGTTGATTTCTCCGAATACGTCGAGGCAGAATTACTCAGGAAGGGGTATAAGGTCAAAGAGGGATTCAGGGTGGTGCAGGTTTTGAGAAAAGAGGGATTCTTCGTAGAAGAATCCATAAATCTGGATAACCTTGGCAAGATCGGAGCCCTGCTGGATGTCCAGGGAATTGTTTTTTGCAGGATCTTAGAGTTCAGTCGTTTTAGGGATTCATACCGGTTGAGTATCAAGATGGTTGCTCCGCACACGGGAAATATCGTCTGGTCTGCCCAAGGAGCGAAGGAAGGGCGAAGAGGACAAAAGAGCAGCGATCTTTTGAAGGAAATTGTCCATTCTACTCTAAAAAAATTGCCCCCCCACCCATAAAGATCAAATACCGAAGACTATGTTCAAAGCGGAATTTATCTGTGAATGCGGGTTCTGCTTCAAAGAAACCTTCCAGCATACGGAAGCCATAAAACTCGAGGACCTGGAAAGGTTCTATGTCCGTTGCCCTCGATGCGGGGAAGAAGCTTGGGTTCGTTCTTTTAAGCCGAGCGGGGAAAAAGGGCGACGACAGCTGGATTGGTCATGAAAGAGATTCGTATTTAGTCTTTTCTTCCTCCATACCCGTCCTCGCGGCATTTTTCCGTTGAGTCTTTATACCATCCAAATGGGCAAATGGAGGGAGAAAATTGTGAAAAACCTTGACAATAAATTGTCATCATTGTAATGATCACACAGGAAAAATCCAGGGGAACCCGGATGGAGAGACGAATTTCCTGGATAAAATTCCCCCCACTTTGAAGAACAACCCAAGCTGAGCCTTCTCCAAAAAATACTGGAATTAAAAAGCAACGGAAGGAGGGTTTTTATGGAAAAACAATACGTTCACTATCATATTGAGGAAGGAATTGCCATCGTGACCATCGACAATCAGCCCGCTTTGAATGCCTTAAACGCCCCTACCCTCAACCAGCTGGATAAAACGTTTGATGACTTGACGAAGAATCAGGAAGTCAAAGGGGTGATTATTACCGGAGCAGGAGAGAAATCATTCGTTGCGGGAGCGGATATCTCTGAATTCCTCCAGATCAAAGGAAATGAAGCCCCTGGTTTTATGGCCCGCGGCCAGAAAATTTTTAATAAAATTGAAGCCTTCGACCGGCCGGTGATAGCGGCCGTCAACGGTTTTGCCCTGGGAGGTGGGAATGAACTGGCCATGTGCTGCGACATTTGCATCGCTGCGGAGAATGCCATTTTTGGGCAGCCGGAAGTTAATTTGGGCCTTATTCCAGGATATGGAGGTACGCAGCGTCTTCCCCGCTTGATCGGGCCCGGTAAGGCCAAAGAGATAATTTTCGCCGACGAGCGTATCAATGCCCAGGAAGCTTTGCGGACTGGCCTCGTTCAAAGGGTCGTTCCCAAGGGGCAGGCAGTTGAGGAAGCAAAAAAGCTCCTCAAAAAGATCCTGAGCAAAGGTCCCGTCGCCATTAAAATGGCCAAAAAGGCCATCAATGAAGGTCTGAAATTCTCTCTTTCCGAGGGCTTGAATTTGGAAGCTCAATGCAACGGCATCTGCTTCGGAACGGAGGATAAAGATGAAGGAGCGAAAGCTTTCTTAGAAAAAAGGCCGGCGAATTTCAAGGGAAAGTAAAAGGACAGTGTCAGTGTGACTGTGAGATTAAGGACAAAGCAATAAGAAAATAAAATTACTGACACTTAAACTGAAATGGAGGAGTAAATGAAAGATCGGGAAGTTTATATCATGAGCGGAGCCCGAACGGCCATCGGAGATTTTGGCGGCTCCCTGAAGGATTTTCTGGGTCACCAGTTGGCTGTATATCCCATGGAGGAAGCCTTGAACCGGGCCAAGGTGAGTAAGGAAATGATTGAGGAGGTCATCCTCGGGCACTGCATCCAACGGACCGATGAACCCAATACGGTACGCACGGCAGCCCTCAAAATGGGCATTCCTGTAAGTGTTCCAGCCTTCACTGTGCAGCGTCAATGCAGTTCAGGCATGCAGGCGATTGTCTCAGCTGCCCAGATGATTAAGCTCGGAGAGGCGGATATCGTGTTGGCCGGTGGAGTGGAGACCATGTCTTCCGCTCCCTATTTGCTCAAGACCGCCCGCTGGGGGCAGAGGCTGCAGCATGGCCAGATGAGCGACACAGTCTGGGATGTTTTGACTGATCCTCTGAATGGGATGCTCATGGGTCTAGCCACCGAGGGATTGGTGGAAAAGTATGAAATCAGCCGAGAGGAGCAGGATGAGGTCGCTTTTGGCAGCCATAAGAGTGCTGTCAAAGCCATTAGGGAAGGAAAGTTCAAGCAAGAAATTGTTCCGGTCTTCATTCCCCAGCGAAAGGGACCACCGAAAATATTCGACACGGATGAACATCCCCGGGCAGACATTTCCCTGGAAGATCTGGCCAAGTTACCGGCCGTCTTTAAAAAGGGGGGAACGGTGACGGCCGCGAATTCCTCTGGTATCAATGACGGAGCATCGGCCGTGGTTTTGATGTCCGGTGAAAAGGTGCAGAAACTTGGGCTTAAACCAATGGCCAGGATTGTTTCTTATGCCTGGGCGGCCGTGGAGCCGGAATTTTTTGGATATGGGCCGGTGCCCGCCACTCAGAAGGTCATGCAGAGAGCCAATCTTACATTGCAGGATATGGAATTGATCGAATTAAATGAAGCCTTTGCTGACCAGTACATGGCCTGCGAGAAGGGTCTGGGGTTGAAAAGGGAAATTGTTAACGTGAATGGAAGTGGAATAGCTTTGGGACACCCGGTGGGTTCAACTGGGGCGCGGATCATCATCACCTTGCTTTACGAAATGGCCCGCCGCAGTATGAAAATGGGTTTGGCAACTTTATGCGTTGGGGGAGGAATGGGTATGAGCACCATCGTAGAGAGGATTTAAATCATCAAGCATTCAGCGGTCAGCAGGGTAAAAAAGCTAAAGGCCTGACGAAAGGAGAGAAAGATGGAGTTTAAGAAGATATGCGTCTTGGGTGCGGGCTTAATGGGTTCGGGAATTGCCCAGGTGGCAGCGGAAGCAGGTTATGAAGTCTCCATGCGTGACATCGAGGATCGCTTCGTGCAGGGCGGGTTGAACACGATCAAAAAAAATTATGAACGGGCGATCAGCAAAGGAAAGATGACCAAAGAACAGAGCGACGCGGTCCTTTCCAGGATCAAGGGTTTCGTGGATCTTCCGGCGGCCGTGAAAAGTGCGGATATCATCATCGAGGCTGTGGTCGAAAACATGGATTTAAAGAAACAGGTCTATAAAGAGCTGGATCAACTTTGCGCTAAAGAGATGATCTTTGCCTCGAACACTTCAGGCCTTTCCATCACGGAAATTGCTTCTGTAACCAAGCGCCCAGAGAAGGTCATCGGCATGCATTTTTTCAACCCCGTGCCGGTGATGAAGCTGGTGGAAATTATCAAAGGGCAAGCCACTTCGGAGGATACCTTTCGGATCATTAAGGGATTGGCGGAGAAGCTGGGGAAAACGCCGA
>JACRCA010000286.1 GCA_016234425.1 Deltaproteobacteria bacterium
CCGATGGCCGTAGCCCGAAGCTCACTTTCCCGCATACCCATGAGGACCTTGCCGAAGGGTGATTCGATCAGTCGCCGGATAAAGAGGAACATCAAAATGAAGAAGATGAGGACGAAGATATAAAAATTGAAAGTTGGCTTTAGATTAATGGAGAAAATCCCCAGGTTAAGAGCCTCCCTCTTGATTCCCCAAATCCCATCCGGTCCACCAGTAAAGCTCTTCCACTGCCAGATGATGAACCAGATCAACTGATTGAAAGCCAAGGTAACCAAGGCAAAGATGAGGCCTCCGCGTTTGATGCAAAAATAGCCCATGATGATAGAGATGATTCCACTCATCACTACCCCGGCTATAATCGCCAAAAGAACATGAACATTATGACGGGCCAGGAGGATGCCGGCAGTGTAAGCCCCCACGGCAAAAAGACTGCCCGTGCCGAAGTTGAGCAGCCCTGTATACCCCAGCAGCAAAATGAAGGCCATGGTGGGAATCGCCATGATCAAGATTTCGGCAGCCATCATCTTGGAAGGAAGGACAAAATAAATAGGAATCAAGACCGCGGCCATTATGATGGCGGGAAAAAGTTCGGCAAAAAACCTTTTCCGTGACAATCCTAACGCTTTTTTCATCGCGTAGCTCCCCTGCCAAGCAATCCCTGAGGGCGGACCATCAAGATAATACCCATAGCGGCGAACATCACAAAGTCCGAAGCCGGGGCCCAGAAAACCCCAGCGAGGCCCCGGACGACGCCTAAGATAATGCCTCCCAGAAGCGCTCCCCGGATGCTGCCCATACCCCCGATCACCACCACGATAAAGCAGATGAGCAAAATCTCTGTGCCAATTGGATGCTGAAGGCCACCTATCAGAGGGGCGTGCAGCCCTCCTCCCAGCCCAGCGAGGGCAGAACCCAGAGCAAAGGTCCAGGTGTATACCGTGCGGGTATTGATGCCCAGGGTCTTAGCGGTCTCGGGATCTTCGGCGCTGGCTCTGATGATGGCCCCCAGGGCACTCCGCTCTATGAAAAACCATAAAGCGAAGATTATGGCCAGCCCAAGAACCATGGTGAACAGGCGATAAACGGGATAGCGAAACAGGCCCAGACTGATCTCGCCTTCGAAGGAGGGAGGCATCCCCAGGGGGAGGGGCGTCGTGCCATAAATTAAGGCTACACCCTGCTGGATCACCAGCAGCAGGCCAAAGGTGATCAGAATTTGATAGACTACGGGCTGGCCGTACATGCGGTGCAACAGAAACCTTTCTAAAATCAATCCCACGACGGCCATCAAAGGAAGGGTGAGGACAAGACCCAGCCAGAAGTTTCCAGGGATGTCAAGCATCCGGACACAAGTCCACACAAAATAAGCACCTAACATGTAAAGAGAGCCGTGAGCGAAATTGATGATGCCTAACATCCCGAAGATGAGGGATAGGCCAGTCGCCAAAAGGGCCATCAGCACGCCAAACTGGATGCCGTTGAATACCTGGGGTAAGATGGCGTCAATATTTATCATCTTATCATCCTGCTCCATTCATGATCATGTAATGGGCCAAAACTCTTTTCGGGGTATAAAATTGTCAATTTATGGGGGTGCCAGCCCCAACCCCAATGCTGACACCCCATTCATCAAACTGGGGGATTTTAGAGAGATTCTTTGGTCCGATCGAACTCAAACCCCTTTTCCCCCTGTTTGGGATAGATCCTACCCGCGCCGATGACTTCCACGAAGTCGTCCTCATACTTCTTTTCACGTGGGGCTTTGCCCCGGAGCAACAGGAAGTCATGGACGATCTGGTGCTGCCAGGCAGCCATGTATTCCTTACCGGTGGGGCCATCGAACTCGCCAAGTTTCTCCAGCGCCGGGATGAGCACCTTGGGGTCAGCGCTGCCAGTCTGTTTTATCACCCTTTCCATAAGCTGGCACTCCAAGTATTTTTTGGCCGCATAGTCGCCGGGGATAACGCCCCATCTTTTTCTATACTTCTCGACGAATTTTCGAGTCCATTCGTTGGGGATGGCATGATTCCAGTGGTCGGCTAAATACATCCCTTCGAGGGCATCAGACCCTATGCCGCGAAGCATGTTGAGCGTACCGGTAATGGAGAAAACCTTCATCACCTTCTTGAGGCCGAACTCGTGGGCCTGCCTCAGGGCAATGCCGAAAAGTTTGCCGTATAGTCCGATGATGTAAGCATCGGCTCCGGACCCCTTGGCCTCGGTCATGAAGACGCTGGCGTCGGTGGCGGTCACCGGAACATATTGGGTCTTGAGGAGCTTAATACCCCTCTCCTTTAAGACGGCTTCCACGTTCTCCGCCATATCATACCCCCAGGCGTAGTCTAATTGGACCTGGATGACCTTCTTAATCTCAGGGACCTTGTCTAAAAACCCCGAAAGCGAGGCCCTGGCGATCGTGTAGTTGGGGCTGGCCCATCTGAAGGTGTAGCGGTTGCCATTGGCGCCGGTGAGGCGCGTGTCCCAACCGTCGGTCCAGAAGATCGGCCCTTTGGTTTTGCCAATAATGTCACACATGGAAAGTTGGACGGCGCTGCTACATCCAGATGACACGACCACGGGTTTGAACTCGGCAATCGCTTCCTGGAGCCGCCGCACGCCCACGGCCGGCTTGAGCTCAGTATCCCTGGTAACCAATTTAACCTTATACGGCCCCATCTTATAGTCATTTTCCTCCAGAAACATGACTGTCGACCTATAGCCTTCTTCAGTGGTGGCAGCATAGGGGCCACTGAAGTCATCCACGATGGCCCAAACAAACTCCTTCTCCGCTGCTACGGCTGGCTGGTTAGAAAGCCAACCTGCCCCCAAAAACGCCAGCATCAAGATAAAACTCGGAAGGCCAATTTTCATCATTCTACTTTTCATTAGCCACCTCCTTGAAAAAATTCGATAAGTTCAACCAATCCCTTCGAATCCTTCTCCTGCCAATCCTTCATCCTTGAAATGATACCCCTCACTCACCTCCTTTCTTTCCCGATCATTGCTAATTAGAGCCCTCATTTAAAGTTTGAAGTACTTCTTTTGTAATTCAGCATCCTCCGATATTTGCTGAGAGCTGGCCTCACAGGCGACCAGCCCGTGGGCCATCACGTAATGGCGATCACCTAAATTGGAGGCCATGGTCAGGTTGGCTTCCACTAATAGCATGGTGAGGCCGGATTTTTTCAGCCCCTGGACTGTATCCATGATGGCCCCAACCAAAAGGGGGGCTAATCCTTCGGAAGGTTCATCGAGGAGGATCAACTCTGATCCACTGACCAGAACCCTGGCGATAGCCAGCATCTGCTGCTCGCCACCGCTCAACTCATTCCCTCTGTTATTCAGCCTTTTTCTGAGGGATGGGAAAATATTCAATACCCATTCTAGCTTCTCCCCATCTTGGCGAAGGGAAGGCAATTTCAGGTTCTCAGCTACGCTTAGGTTGCTGAAAATACGGCGTCCCTGGGGCACATACCCTATCCCATGTCTGAAAATTTCGTGC
>JACRCA010000287.1 GCA_016234425.1 Deltaproteobacteria bacterium
ACACCTCCGGGAGTACTGCCTTTCCGAAGGGGGCCCTGCGCAACCATCGGAGCTTGATTGGGATCGCCCACTATCTGATCGACGAGGCCTTGCATATCTCGGAAGTAGATCGATTGCTGAGCTATTTTCCTTTTTACCATATCGCGGGCTGCGTTTATCTGGTGCTGGGGGCCCATCTAAAAGGCAGCACCCTCTACCTCATGGAGGCCTTCGAACCGGAGGAAGCGCTGCGGCTAGTGGATCAGGAGAAGATTACCTTCCTGGGCGGCTTCGAGACGCACTTCAACCTTCTAATCAATCATCCCCATTTTAGAAAGTACGATGTCACCTCGGCCCGGAAGGTCCTCCTGGCTACGGGGCCGGAATGGTATGACCGGGTGAGAGAAGCGGGGATGGGTTCTGAAGTTTTGGCCCACCATTATGGCTTTACCGAAGGCACCGGTGTGGTGGTTCCCCATGAAGAAAAGGACTATGCCAAACGGAAATACACCAACGGGAAGCCCTTCCCCGGCATTGAAGTGAAAATCGTCGATCCAGAGACGGGAAGTAAGAAGGCCCCAGGGGAAGCGGGCGAAATATGTCTTCGGGGATGGACCCTTTTCCAGGGTTACTATAAGATGCCCGAGGAGACGCGCCGTTCCATGGATGAGGAGGGGTTCTTTCACACCGGAGATTACGGATGGTTTGATGAGGAAGGATTCCTCTACTACCGCGGGCGCTACAAGATGATGATCAAGACCGGAGGAGAAAACGTCTCGGAGAAGGAAGTGGAAGTGGTCTTGGAAGAGCACCGAGATATTAAAGCTGTTCAGGTGGTAGGAGTTCCCGACCCACTCTGGGGAGAGGCGGTCACCGCCGTGATCGAAGTCAAGCCTGGGAAAATTCTGCACAAAGAAGACCTGGTCAACTTCTGTCGAGGAAAGTTAGCCGGGTTCAAGATTCCCAAGAACGTCGTCTTTATCCAAGCGCATGAATGGCCCGTTACCCCCACCGGAAAGATAATCAAAGCTGACCTGAAGAAATTGGCGGCGGAAAGGCTGGGGATAAAAGAAATCGCCGCCCCGAAAACCTGAAGCAGAATAAGCCAAGATCAACGGTCCGGCGTCTCCATTGTTCTATTGAACAAAAAAGAAGCGTACCAGTTTTTAAGCCCTAAAATAATCCTCAAAATGCGTTTGCAGCCGCAACCTTTAGGTTGCGTTATTTAGAGAATCATCGGAAAATCTTCGAAATATTTTTTTCCCCAGGCTAAAGCCTGCGCCTACCAAGTTTTTTGGAATTTCACATATTTTTGGTTAAATTTTTGATGAACTCATTTCCTTCGCAGGTGGAGAAACCCAATGAAGCTTGAAGAGATTAAATCCATTGCGGTTTTGGGAGCTGGCCTTATGGGACATGGGATTGCTCAGAGCTTTCTCCTTGGGGGATATCCCGTGCGGCTTTATGACCTCAAAGAGTCCATCCTGAAAACGGCCAAGGCCCACATCGAGAAAAATCTGGTGCTCTTTTCCAAGGTTGGGCTTATCCCGGGAGACGGGATTGGGCCCACCCTGGAAAGGTTGGTCCTCACCACGGATTTGTCCCAGGCGGTAGAGGAGGCAGATTTCATCTTGGAGGCAGCTCCGGAGGACTTGGGTCTGAAACAGAAGCTCTTCCAGCAGGTGGAAAATCATGTCTGGAAGGGGGCCATCATCGCCAGCAATACTTCGTCTTTGACTTTGACCGACATCGGGGTAAGGGTGAGAAAGAAAGATAGGCTGGTCATCACCCACTGGTTTAATCCTCCCCACATCGTCCCGGTAGTGGAGGTCGTAAAAGGAGAGAAGACTAGCGACGAGACTGTGGAGACGGTTTATCAACTTTTGACCAGAATCAAAAAGGTGCCGGTGAAAATCAACCTGGAGCTGCCCGGATTCCTGGTCAATCGGATCCAGGTAGCCATGGCGCGGGAGGTCTTTGATCTTTTCGAGAAAGGGGTGGCCAGCGCCGCGGATATCGATCGAGCGATCAAAGGGAGCATCGGATTTCGCCTGGCCAGCATCGGCCCTCTGCTGACCGCCGACCTGGGAGGCTTGGATCTATGGCTCAAGGTCTGCGAGAATCTTCTCCCCCATATCCAAAGTTCCATAGAACCTCCCCGGGCTTTGCAACGCCTGGTCTCCCGGGGCCATTCGGGCATTAAGAGTGGCAAAGGGTTTTACGATTATGCCTTAGATTTCTCTCAGGCCGAGCTCGATGAAGCGGTCAAGAAGAGGGATGAAGAGTTTTTGAAACGACTGAAGAGCCTTTACTGGGACAAAAAATAAAACAAATGCCTAAGCGAAGATATTTGAAATTTTTTCCTATCAAACCCGTCTCCATTCGATGGGGGAGGGAAAAGGCGGGGGTGGACGAAGGGAATTTTTCCCCCTCCCCTTAACCCTGTGGAGTAATTTTCTATACTCCACAGGGTAAATCCCCTCCCGCCAGGGAAGGGGAGATTTGGGTTTTTAGCGAGAGAGGGAAGAAGAGTATCGAGAAGGACTAAAAGAAAGGCCTATTTATATTCTCAAGGAGGCAGCGATGAGTATCCTGGTCACTGGGGGGCACTAGGGTTATAGGGGCCCAAGTCGTCCATGTTCTCCTGGAAAAAGGGAAAGTCATCCTATCATCTTCGACATCAATCCTTCGCTGAAACTGCTGGATGGTGTGGCCGACCGAGTGGAATTTGTGCGGGGAACCTGGGAAATTTTAGCCACGTGTTGAATGTGGTGAAGAATTTCCGCCCCCGAGGGATCTATCACCTGGTAGGGATGCTTTCCGGGGCGCCGTAATCGGCATTTACCCTTTGGGAGGGGATATAACCCGTTTATCGGCTGGGCCGCACCGCCAAGCCGCAAGTATTCCCCCAAAATATAATTAATTTTGCCAGGCCATTCAAGTTCAAGTTTGGATCTCGCCGGAATTCTTTAACCCGCTTATCCAAAACAGAACCTTGACTTTTTTGGATGATTTATCGAAAATAAAAATTAAAACAACCAATGCTCCTTCCCGACG
>JACRCA010000288.1 GCA_016234425.1 Deltaproteobacteria bacterium
AAAACCAGCCCGATTTTATTGATCAACTCGGTTCTGGCTGCAGCCTTCAACCATTTGGGAACGCCAAAAATATTGCTGACGATCAAACCAAATATCAGAGCCCAGAGAACATGCTCCAGCCCCCAGGCACTGAGCGATTTTTGCGGTGCCAGCCACATGGCTAGCAGGCAGAGGATAAATACGATAGGGAACCCTGCGATGTACGCTTTGACATTTTCCTTCATTACCGCGATGACGATAAGGGTCAACACCAACAGGACCAGCCCTACCATGATGATCAGAGGAACCGTCCCCGGGGCCAACGCAGCCAGAGGGTCTCCTATCCATTTGCCAATCTTTGGCATCTTGGTGATCGCTTTCCCGATGGCCAGGATGATAACGACCGCACCCATCCATACTGACCACCAGTCTTCCTTCTTCCATAATGATGACCAGTCAATCCCTTTTTGGGCCATTGCTTTCCTCCTTTCTTCATTTTTTTCAGACGATTGAGAAATTTGTTTCCGAGGAAGTTCATCTCTTTTGCGGGGTCATTTTGCCGGCCTTTCTATCACCTCCCTCTGTCAGTACGCAAAAATTTTTCTCAGCGGTGAGGTTCCCCTCTTCGGGGTCTTTAAAGAATTGGAGATTCCCTATGAGATTCCCCATCAAGTACGGTGCCCAAATTGAGTTAATTATACTACTTCAAGAAAGAGGGTCAAATGAAAATGTTAACTCCTCTGCGAAGGGGGGAATTCAGGTGGCGATTGGTCAGTTATCCCTTTCTTTTCTCTTGACTTGGACAGATCATATGTTAAAAAATTATTAAGCATTAAGATTAAAGAGGTTGTTACTTTTCGCTGAGTTCTTCGGCGCAGCGGGTGATCATTGCTTTATCAAAGGACGCAATGGACTATAAAAATACTCTGAACCTGCCCAAAACATCTTTCCCCATGAAGGCCAACCTTCCCCAAAGGGAGCCGGAGATTTTGAAAAAATGGGAAGAGGGGCGAATCTATCAAAAACTGAGAGAGATCGCCAAAGACCGACCCAAGTACATCCTCCACGACGGCCCGCCTTACGCGAATGGGCACATCCATATTGGCACAGCTCTGAATAAAATCCTCAAAGACCTCATCGTTAAATGGAAGAACATGGCCGGTTTCAACGCAGAATACGTACCCGGATGGGACTGCCACGGGCTGCCCATCGAGCATCAAGTGGACAAAGAGCTGGGAAGCCAAAAGGCTTCTTATACTGTAGCGGAAAAAAGGAAGCTCTGCCGCGAGTTCGCGGCCAAGTATTTAGACATCCAGCGCCAGGAATTTAAAAGGCTGGGCGTGATGGGGGAATGGGATAATCCCTACCAGACGATGAGTTATGACTATGAAGCTACCATTGCCAGAGAATTCGGCAAGTTCGTAGCCAAGGGGTCTGTTTACCGGGGAAAGAAGCCAGTTTACTGGTGCGCCTCTTGCGAAACGGCTCTGGCCGAAGCGGAAGTGGAGTATGAGGACCATGAGTCCCCGTCCATCACCGTTAAGTTCCCAGCCCTCTCGGATTTCAGTGAACGCTTCCCGGCCCTGAAAGGGAAGAAGGTTTTTGTCCTCATCTGGACTACCACGCCCTGGACCATCCCGGGAAACTTGGCGATCGCCTTCCACCCCGACCATTCTTACGTAGCCGCGGAAGTGGATGGGGAAGTATGGATCCTGGCAGAAGCCCTCCTTGAGCAGGTCATGGAGAAGGCAGGGAGAACAGGGTACTCAGTGCTCGCGAAATTTCTCGGCAAGCAGGTCGAGGGCCTCAAATGCCGCCACCCCTTCTATGACCGGGAATCTCTGCTCATTCTGGCCCGCTATATCACTTTGGACACAGGCACTGGATGCGTGCACACGGCCCCTGGCCACGGCCAGGAAGACTACGAGTCAGGCATTGAATATAACATTCCCATTTACTCTCCTGTGGATGACCAGGGCCGGTTCACGGAGGAGGTGAAATTCTTCGGCGGCCAGTTTGTCTTCGAGGCCAATGAAGCAGTGATCCGGAAACTTGCCGAAGTGGGAGCCCTCATCCATTCCGCAACTTACATTCACCAGTACCCGAATTGCTGGCGCTGTAAAAACCCCATCATCTTCCGGGCCACAGAGCAATGGTTTATCTCCATGGAGAAAAACGGCCTGCGCCAGAAGGCTCTGCAGGCCATCGACCGGGTAACCTGGATTCCCCGCTGGGGCCGCGATCGCATCTACGGGATGATCCAGAACCGTCCGGACTGGTGCATTTCCCGCCAGCGCGCCTGGGGGGTCCCCATCGTGGCCTTTACCTGTCAGTCCTGCCAGGAACTTTTGGTTGAGCAGCGACTAATCGAACACGTGGCCGGCCTTTTCGAAAAGGAGGGAGCAGACATCTGGTTCAACCATCCAGCGAAAGAGTTACTTCCCCCAGGAACACGCTGCCCCAAATGCCAGGGAGGGGAATTCAGCAAGGAGACGGACATCCTCGATGTTTGGTTTGACTCCGGGGTGAGCTATGCCGCAGTCTGTGAGAAGCGGCCCAACCTGAAATCTCCCGCGGACCTGTACCTGGAAGGGAGTGATCAACACCGGGGTTGGTTCCACAGCTCCCTTCTGGCCTCTGTGGGAACACGGGGCCAAGCCCCATATTATTCCGTCCTGACTCACGGCTTTGTGGTGGACGGCGAGGGAAGAAAAATGTCCAAATCCTTCGGAAATGTGATCGCCCCCGATGAAGTCATCAGCCGTTACGGCGCGGAAATCCTCCGCCTTTGGGTGGCCGCAGAAGATTACCGGGATGACATCCGGATCTCGGAAGAAATCCTCACCCGTCTTTCCGAAGCGTACCGGCGCATCCGCAACACCTGCCGCTTCCTCTTGGGAAACCTCCACGACTTTGACCCCCAAAAAGACAGGGTCCCGGACACTCAACTTTTGGAACTGGACCGCTGGATCCTTCTTCGCCTGCAGAAATTGATCTCCCGGCTGAGGGAGGCTTACGCCAACTTTGAATTCCATGTGGTCTTCCATTCTCTGCATAACTTCTGCACCGTAGACCTAAGCGCCCTTTACCTGGACATGCTGAAGGACCGGCTCTACACTTCTCCGGCTTCCTCCCGCGAGCGCCGGGCAGCCCAGACCGCCCTCTGCAAAATATTGGATGCCCTCGTCCGCCTCATGGCCACGATTCTCTCTTACACCGCAGAAGAAGTGTGGAAACACCTTCCGGGAGCGAGGGGGCACGCCGAAAGCGTTCATCTCACCCTCTTCCCAGATGTTGAATCCCAGTACATTGACGAGAAGCTGGAGGAAAGATTCGAGCGACTTTTACAGGTGCGGGCAGAAGTCTCCAAAGCTTTGGAAGGCGCCAGGCGCAACAAGCACATTGGAAACTCTCTGGAGGCCGCTGTGATCCTTAACGCCCCGGAAAAGCTCCTCTCCTTCTTGCGGGACCAGGAGGCCCTACTCAAGGATTTCTTCATTGTCTCCCGGGTCGAATTTGTCCCCTCCCCTCCCCCTGGAGCTTTCCTCAGTTCGGAGGTAGAAGGACTCAGCATTCTCATTACCAGGGCTCCAGGGAAAAAATGCGAACGATGCTGGGTTTATGATCCAAACGTGGGACAAAGCCTTGACCATCCCTCGGTTTGCCCACGGTGCGCCAACGCCCTCGCGACCATCAGCAAAGAGGGGAAACTGTGAATCCGAAATACCGTCTGGCTCTCACCGTCGGAAGCGCTATTCTGATCCTGGACCAAATCACCAAAGCTTTGGTCCAACACACGATGAGCCTATTTCAGTCCATCGAAATTATACCCGACTTTGTCCACCTCACCTACCTTAGGAATACCGGGGCAGCCTTCGGCATTCTGGCTGGTGGACGCTCAACCCTGCGGATGTTTTTTTTCATCATCGTATCCCTGGTGGCCATCGGGTGCGTATTTTACCTTTTGAAGAACCTCCGCCCAGGTCGGAAAATTTTAACGGTCAGTCTCTCCCTCATCCTGGGCGGAGCCATCGGGAACCTGATCGACCGCTTGCGCCTGGGCGAGGTGATCGACTTCATCGACCTGCACTGGTACCATATTCATTGGCCAGCTTTTAACGTCGCCGATTCGGCGATAACCATCGGAGTCATCCTGCTCTTTATTCAGATGATCCGCAAAGGATCCTTTGAAAATCCGAAATCCGAAATCCGAAATCCGAAATTGCGGTAGATATGTATCCCATTCTTTTCAAAATCGGAGATTTCACTCTGCATACCTACGGGGTTTTAATCGCCATCGGATTCCTCCTGGCCATTGCCTTGGGCATCAAAGAGGCCCGCCGGGTCGGGCTCGATCCCAACTTGATTCTGGACCTTTCTTTCTATGTCCTTCTGGCTGCCCTTTTTGGTTCTCGCCTTTTCCACGTCCTGGGAAATTTAGAGGAGTTTCGTGAGAATCCCCTCGACGCCCTTAAATTCTGGCAGGGAGGCCTGGTATATTATGGGGGCGTGATTTTTGCCTTTTTAGTCGGTATTTGGTATGTCCGCAAGCAGCGGTTGAATTTCCCTCAAATGGCTGACCTGGTCGCCCCTTCTGCCGCTATCGGTTTGGCTGTTGGAAGACTGGGATGCTTTTCTGCGGGCTGATGCTATGGGTTACCCACGGCGGTGCCGTGGGCCATCACCTTTCGTGATCCCAGCAGCCTGGCGCCATTGAACGTCCCTTTGCACCCGACGCAACTCTATGAATCGGCCGCAGGCTTTGGGATTTTCATTGCCCTGATGTTCCTGCGCAGGGTAAACCACTTTCAGGGACTACTCTTTTGGTACTATCTTCTCTTCTATGCGGCAGCGCGCTTCTTCCTGGAATTTTACCGGGACGATCCCCGAGGCTGGGTGGTTGAGGGAGTCCTCTCAACCTCTCAGGGCATCGGGATTCCCGTTGCCTTCCTTTCCCTTTACATGATCTTGCGGAAAAAATCGCCCCCCAACTCGGCCAAAAAGAGCTAAGTAAATCATCCCCTTCACCTCATGAATCAGATCCTGAAGAAAGAGGAAAAGATCGAAACATTCATCCGAGATCTTCTCAGGGCTTTTCCCCGAGAATCAGGATTCCTGATTCCTCTGTTGCAAAAAATCCAGGAGACCTTCGGCTATCTTCCCCGGGAGGCCATGGAAAGAGCTGCTGGCCATCTCGGAATGCCAGAAGCTGAAGTTTACGGCGTGGCTACTTTTTACAATCAGTTCCGCTTCCATACTCCTGGAAAACATCTGGTCAAGGTCTGTATGGGCACAGCCTGCCATGTTAAGGGAGCCAGCGTGATCCTGGAGTCCTGGGAAAGGCGGCTGAACATCAAGATCGGCCAGACTACCGCCGATCGGGAGTTCAGCTTAGACCGGGTAGCCTGTGTGGGATGCTGCGCTCTCGCACCCGTGTCCGTGGTGGGAGAGAAGGTCCATGGCCATATGGCGCCAACCAAGGTGGATGGCCTCTTGCTCGCTATCCAGTTGGAAAAGGAGCGGAAAAAGCTCAGTGAACCCTGAACGGCCATCGCCGGTCGAAAAATCTTTTGCCAAGCTGCGCTCCCTGGCCAGGCAAAAATGGCAATCCCTGAAAAAGGGAGGAGAGCCGGCGATCCTGGTAGGAACAGCCACCTGTGGCCGGGCCTCCGGTGCTCTGGAAATCCTTAAGACCTTCCAGGAGGAAACTGAGCGGGCAGGCCTAAAGGCTCATCTCATTCAGGTAGGATGCCTGGGCCATTGCTATGCTGAGCCGCTGGTAATCATCTCCCGGCCAGGGTTTCCAGCTATTGCTTACGGCCGCGTCAACCCGGTTATTGCCTCCCTTTTGGTTCGGTCATTCCTCATTGAGGGCGATCCTCCCATCGAACTCATGCTGGGAGCTATGGAAGAGAACGATTCCTTTCCGACAGTTTGGGAACTTCCCCGATTTCGCCTGGAAAACAGGTTTCTCCTGAGACGCTGCGGCTTGATCGATCCAGAAAACATCGATCATTACATGGCCAACGGAGGATATGAAGGACTCTGCTCCGCTGTGCAAAAAGAACCAGAAGAAATTATCTCCCTCATCAAAAATTCCGGGTTGCGCGGAAGGGGGGGAGCGGGTTTCCCTGCGGGCAAGAAATGGGAAATCTGCGCCCGCGCCGAAGGCCGGCCGAAATACGTCATCGCCAACGCCGATGAAGGAGACCCAGGGGCTTTCATGGACCGGAGCCTCCTGGAAAGCGACCCCCATCAGACCCTCGAGGGCCTGATCATCGCCGGATACGCCATCGGCGCCTCTACCGGAATCATCTACGTTCGCTCGGAATATCCCCTGGCTGGGGAGCGCGTAAAAAAAGCCCTCGCCCAGGCAGAGGAGAAGGGCCTTCTGGGGGAGAAAATCCTGGGTAGCGATTTTAGCTTTCGCGTATCCCTTTTCCGTGCCTCCGGAGCTTTCGTGTGCGGGGAAGAGACTGCTTTGATCCACTCCATTGAGGGAAAACGGGGAATGCCCCGCTATCGCCCACCCTATCCCGCAGTCTCGGGATTGCAAGGAAAACCCACCCTGATCAATAACGTGAAGACCCTCTCGGCTGTCCCGCACATTGTCGTGAATGGAGTCCAGAGTTTTACTTCCCTGGGGACGGAAGGGAGCAAGGGAACGATGGTCTTTGCCCTGGTGGGAAAGGTAAACAACGCCGGCCTGGTAGAAGTTCCCATGGGCATGACGCTTCGCCAGCTAATTTTCGATTTATGCGGTGGAATCCCTAAGGGCAAGCGCTTTAACGCAGTCCAGATCGGCGGGCCTTCCGGAGGATGCCTTCCAGAAAAGTTTCTGGGTCTGCCCATCGACTTCGAGTCCCTCAAAGAAGCTGGGGCCATGATGGGATCTGGAGGCATGGTCGTCCTGGACGAGGATGATTGCATGGTGGAGGTGGCGCGCTATTTCCTGGACTTCACCCAGAAGGAATCTTGCGGCAAGTGTACGCTCTGCCGCCTGGGGACCCGGCAGATGCTTGACCTTCTGGCCGACATAACCCGGGGAAAAGGAAAGACCGAAGACCTGGATCTCTTGCGAGAGCTGGCTGAAGACATCCAGGCCGGGGCACTCTGCAACTTGGGCAGGACTTCGGCCAATCCGGTTCTGACCACCCTGCGTTATTTCCGAGACGAGTACGAAGCCCATATTCTGCAGAAAAAGTGCCCCGCCCGGATGTGCCGCGCCCTGACGGCCTTATACATCATCCCCGAGAAGTGCGAGCGCTCCTGCGATGCCTGCGTGGGGAGCTGTTCGATGGAAGCCATCAAGACCGGAAGGGGGATGAAAAAAATCATCGACCAGGAGAAGTGCGTAAAATGCGGCTCCTGCCTGGAGGCCTGCCCCCCCAAGTATGGAGCTGTAATCAAAATTTCGCCTGTGAGTGAAGTACCAAAGGGGTATTAAAGTTTCGGGTTTCGGGTTTCGGGTTCCCCCTCACCCCATTCCCCTCCTCGTGGGGGAGAGGGGGGGGTGAGGGGGTAGGCGGAATGCCTGGAGTTTTTTCCAGGCTCGGTTTGCCATGAAAGATAAGAAAATTTCTGTTACCATCGACGGGAAAAAGATTAAAGCTCGCGAGGGAGAAAAACTCCTCTGGGTGGGTCTGGACAACGGTATCTACATACCTAACCTTTGTACCCTCAGGGACATGAAAACGCCTTCTGCCTCTTGCCGGGTCTGTTTCGTCGAGGTCCAAGGAAAACCGGAGCCGGTCACGGCCTGCACAGAGGAAGTTTATGAAGGAATGGTGGTCACGACCCTGACTCCGAGGGTGACACGTCTGCGGCGCATGGCCGCCGAGCTTCTCATCGCTTCCCACCCCTCGGATTGCCCCAACTGTGGGAAGAAGCGAAAATGCCAGTTGCAAACCCTGGCCGGGTATTTGAAATTAAAGCTCAAGCCCAGCCGTCTGCGCCCCTTAGTTCACGACTTTTCGATCGACCGCAGCCACCCCGCTCTTTTTTTCGACCCCAACAAATGTCTCCTCTGCGGACGCTGCGTCTGGGTGTGCAAGGAACGAACTGGACTGGGAATTCTGCAGTTTACCCACCGGGGGTTTGAGACGCGCATCTCTACCTTCACCGACCGCCCGCTGGCCGAGACCCGCTGTACTGGCTGCTTGGAGTGTGCCCGAGTGTGCCCGGTAGGAGCCCTACTGGCAAGAAGTAAATGAGTTCGGAGTAATTAGTTCGGAGCTAAAGACTCAAGATAGATCGTTGGCTCCGACCTCTGAACTCCGAACTCTGAACTTGTTATATGATTTGACTCCGAACTCTTAACTCCGAACTTTTTTTCCCTATATCCTCTCGATCTTGAAGAATACCGGGCGGGCTCCATCACTACAGCAGGAATAGACCATCCCTTCTTTCTTCATCCAGGGATAATTCCCACCGAATCTTAGCCCGGTCACAGCTGGGTAGATGTCGTGCCAGGCCCAGGTGCAGAATCCTGCCGGCATCGCCCCTGACTCATCAACCCTGAATTCCTGCCCCACTTCCAACCGGTCACAGTAGGGGGTCATCTCCCCGGCTACATCCGGCAGAGGTTGGCCATATACTTCTTTAGCACTCAGTTTCTTAATCACCGTGACCTTCAAAGGATGTCGTTTCGCCATCTTTTCCTCCTTTCTAAATATCTTCCTTGCCTTGAGGCTGTGTCATAATTCGTCATGCCCGCGGAGGCGGGCATCCAGGCAGGTTAAATCATTGAGAAAATTTTTCCAATGGGGGAATTTCCTTATCTGAGAAATCTCTGGATTCCCGCTTTCGCGGGAATGACATTGCAATGGATTCCCGCTCCCTGTTTTCACAGGGATAAATTTCGGGGGACAAGCTTTGCAGGGACAAGCTTCGCGGGAATGACGGCTCCCCTCTTTTCATCATGATACACTCTCCTCGGCGGGAGGGGACTTAGGGGAGGTAGAACATAAGGGAATAGCCTAAAAATTTAGCCACCCCTGCCTTCCAATTTATTTTCTTCTGCTTAAGGTACGATTCTAAGATTCCCTCGATGAACTCCGAGAATGTCAGGCCCTGATCCATGGCAATTTTGCCCAGGGCCAGTAACAT
>JACRCA010000291.1 GCA_016234425.1 Deltaproteobacteria bacterium
AAGAAGAGTCCCTCGGAGCCTGGGAGAAAATCACCCAGGAGAACCCCTTTCCCCGAGTCTGCGGGAGAGTTTGTTTTCATCCTTGTGAGGGGGCATGCAACCGCCAGGAATTCGACGAAGCCACTTCTATCAATGCTTTGGAGCGCTTCCTGGGAGATCACGCCTTCCAGGCTGGCCGCCGCTTCGCTCCACCAGAGGAAAAAAAGAATGAGAAAGTGGCCATCATCGGCTCTGGGCCAGCGGGGCTCTCCTGCGCCTACCATTTAGCTTTAATGGGGTATGGGGTCACCCTTTTCGAGGCCCAGCCCAAACTCGGGGGCATTCTCCGCTATGGCATCCCTTCCTATCGATTGCCCAAGAATGTACTCGACCAAGAGATCGATAATATCCTTTCGCTGGGGGTAAAAGCCAAGACCAGTACCCGGGTAGGCTTAGAAGTAAAATGGGAAGAACTGAAAAAGTTCGCCGCCGTATTTGTGGCCGCAGGCGCCTGGAAGAGTCTGCCGCTGAGTATCCCCGGGGAGGATGCCGCAGGCGTAATGTCAGGATTAGAGTTCTTGCGAAAGGTTAACTCCGGCCAGGCTGTTGACCTGGGCAAGCGGGTGGCCATCATTGGGGGAGGCAACACGGCCATGGACGCAGCCCGCTCAGCCCTGCGCCTGGGAGCAAAACCGTTGATCATATACCGCCGGACAAAAGAAGAGATGCCTGCTTGGGAGGAGGAAGTGGCTGAAACAGAGGAAGAGAACATCGAACTCATTTTCCTGAGCTCTCCCGTTAAAATCCTGACCGAAAATGGAAAGGTGCAGGGCATCGAATGCCTCAAAAACCTTCTGGGAGCGCCAGGAAAAGATGGCCGGAGGGAACCAAAACCGATTACAGGTTCCAATTTCAGCCTTCCGGTCGATGCGGTCATCTCGGCCATCGGAGAAGTTCCAGACTTTTCCTTCCTGCCTGAGGAACTACGAAAATCCCGCGGCTCCCTGCCCGTGAATGAGACAGGGGCGACCGCTTTGCCGGGAGTCTTTGCCGGAGGAGATATTGTGGCTCAGCCGCGGACTGTATCCTACGCCATCGGCTCGGGGAAGAAGGCAGCCATGGCCATCGATGCCACCCTTCGCGGCAGGGGCGTGGCCGAAGCGTTGAGAGCCGCTCGTTGGGGAGAGAAGGACAGCCTCTCCATGGCCCGTTACAAAAAAGGCGGCGCAGATGGCCTGGCCCAAGAGGTGGTTAAGTTCTCGCAGTTAAACGCCGCGTATTTTAAGCGCCAAGCTCGCCAGCCGAAGGAAAAACTTCCCTTCTCCCAGCGGAACACGGGGTTCTCCGAGGTCAACCTCGGGCTTTCTCAGGCCTCTGCCCTCTATGAGGCCAAACGCTGCTTCAACTGTGGCGTGTGCAACCTCTGCCACAACTGCTTTATCTACTGTCCGGACCTGGCCATCTCTGCCAGGCCGGACAAGCTGGGCTATAACATCAACTACGATTACTGCAAGGGATGCTGCATCTGCATGGAGGAATGTCCCCGCGGGGCCATTTCCGTGGAGGTGAGAAAATGAAGAAATTGATGACCGGAAATTCCGCTGTTTCTCAGGGGGTGATGCTTTCCCGGGTCGAAGTAATTTCCGCCTACCCCATCACCCCGCAAACGACCATCGTCGAAGAGCTCTCGGAAATCTGCGCTGACGGGAGAATGCCTGCCAAATTCATTCGGGTTGAGTCAGAGCACTCGGCAATGGCCTGCGTGGCCGCAGCCTCAGCTACAGGAGCCCGAGTTTTCACGGCCACTTCTTCCCATGGACTCGCCTATATGCATGAGATGCTCCATTGGACGTCTGGAACACGCCTGCCCGTAGTGATGGTCAACGCCAACCGGGCCATCGGGTCTCCCTGGAACATCTGGTGCGAACAAGGGGATTCGCTGGCGCAGCGGGACACCGGCTGGCTGCAACTTTACTGCCAGAGTGCCCAGGAAGCTTTGGACACGGTCATCCAAGCCTACCGCATTGCGGAGGAGATTCTTCTTCCGGTTATGGTTCTGGTGGATGGGTTCTTCCTTTCCCATACCGCCGAGCCAGTGGATGTTCCCGATCAGAATATGGTAGATCGCTTTCTTCCGCCCTTCCGCCCCCGGTACAAACTCACTCCCGCAGACCCGCACACCTTCAACATCATGGCCGATCCTTCCCTTTTCATATCTTTCCGGCATGAGGCCCAGAAGGCGATGGAGGGCTCCAAAAAAGTTGTGGGCCGGGTGGACCGGGAATATAAATCCCTTTTTGGTCGGGGCTATGGCTTATTCGAAAAGTTCCGGTGCAACGACGCGGAAGTTATCCTACTTACCATGGGCACGGCCGCCAGCACAGCCCGCGAGGTCATCGATGCCTATCGCCAGCGGGGAAAGAAAGTTGGCCTCTGCCGTCTGCGCCTGTTCCGTCCTTTCCCGGGGGAGGAATTAGTCAAGTTTTTAAACGGGAGGAAAAAGGTCGCCGTGCTCGACCGAGATAACTCCCTGGGGGGCGGTGGAATCGTGGCCCAAGAGTTGAAAGCGGCCCTCTACCGGGCAGCGCGAAAACCAAAGGTCTTCGAGTTCATCGCCGGTCTGGGAGGGCAGGACATTACCCCAGAAACAATCCAGGGGATCATTGAAGTTACTCTGAACAACTCTACCCTTACTGGGGTGCCAATCTGGATAGGAGTACAAAAATGAATGCCAAAGAGTTATTGGAAGAATATCTGGATTCAGGACACGGGTGCTGCCCGGGTTGCGCAATGCCCATAGTCATGCGCACCGCCTTCCAGGCCCTGGGAGAAAAGACCATCGCCGTGATTACGGCTGGCTGCTTTGGGACCATCTCCGGTACCTTCCCCACCTCCCCCCTTAAGCTGGCTACCTACAACACGCCCTTTGCTTCCGTTGGGGCAGCGGCTTCTGGCGTGCGCGCGGCCCTGGATATGAAAGGGGACACCAAGACTGCCGTGCTGGGCATTGCCGGGGATGGGGGGACTTTCGACATCGGCATCCAAGCTCTTTCAGCGGCTGCCGAGCGGAACGAGGACTTCATCTACCTCTGCTATGACAATGAAGCTTACATGAACACCGGGATCCAACGTTCCTCCGCCACTCCCTGGGGTGCCTGGACCACGACCACACCCCCCGCAAACCTGAAAAGCCAGCCGAAGAAGGACATCGTGGAGATCATGGTCGCTCACCGTATACCCTACGTGGCCACAGCTTCCGTCGCCTATCTGGAAGATTTCACCCGCAAGCTCAAAAAGGCCAAAGAGACTCGCGGATTCAAGTTCATCTATGCCTTCTCCCCTTGCCCTGTGGGGTGGCGGTTCTCTTCAGAACTTACCATTCGTCTGGCCCGGCTGGCTGTGCAAACGAAGATCTTTCCCCTGTATGAAGTGGAAAATGGTGCGCGCTACATCCTCAATGAAGAGCCCGAAGGAATCCCCGTGAGTGAATATTTGAAACCTCAAGGGCGCTTCAGTTTTTTAAGAGAGGGGGATATGGAACGCATTCAGGAGAATGTAGATAGAGAATGGAAGCGCCTGATGAGTCGGATGGAACGACCCAGGCCTTAAGGCCCAACCCTGAAGCCTCCAACGGAGGCCAGCCAAGGGAGGAAAAATGGCTCAGGTAGTCTTCCATCGTATCGCCAATGGATTGCCGGTCAGCGGGACGGCCCGTTACCTGCGCTGTCCGGATACGGGTGTGGACTGCGGGGGATTCGGGAAAGTGACTCTAAAGGTCTGGGTGGAATGAGACGAAGGCTGACCGCTCTTCGCATTTTCCTATTTTGCATAGGACTAGCTAGCCCTGGTCTGCTTTTTGCTCAGGAAAATATCGTGGGAGAGGGGGAACATAAAGGGTTCATCATTAACGAGGGATTACAGGTTTTCAGGGTCAGTCCCATAAAACCAGGCCAGACCATCGAGGTCTTTTGTACCCCCCAATGGACCAAGGAAAAAGGGGGGAAGGTGCAATGGAGGCTGCAGGATCAAGACGGAATAACTTTGAAGGCTGCCGCGCATAACAATCCAGAGGCAGAGGCCGCCCTTATGGAGTGGACCTCCAATTCCCTGCCCAGACCCAAAGCTTACTCCATTTATGTTCAGGGAATGGGGGGAGACTATCCGGGAGAGATTTTGGGGGCCGTTACCCTGCGTATTTTCCTCTGGGATCAGAATGACGGCAACTCCGGGACGGATGCGCCGGAGACTTACGAAAAGGCGCTCCTATTGCCCATCTCTGAACCAGGAACTTACCTTTTTGAAGAATGCTTCATTAGTGGCACGGCCGATATCTATGACCTCTACAAGATCCCCATCAAACCAAATCACTCTTTAATTCTCCTGGCTAAACCCTTGCAGTGGAAAGGAGTGGGTCAGAAAGGAAAAGTTCGCTGGGAATTCCTGAATAAATCCTTCCGGCGGTTAAAGGGGGGGGACAGCCTATTTCCCCACACCTCTCCCTTCATGGTGAAAATTTTCTACCCCCAAGTAAAGGCCGACGTCAAGGAGGCCATCTATTACCTGTTCGTAAAGGTGGAAGGGGAGGTTAGTTTGATCTATGCCCTTCAGGCCGAGATGAAGGAAGGGCGATGAGGGAACAGGAGCGGCTCTTTAGAAAATATGGCCAACGCTTTCCGGCGGGGACCGTCCTTTTCGAAGAAGGTCAGGCCTGCACGGGGATGTTCATCATCCAAACAGGAAAGGTCCGCCTTTTCAAAAGAGTGGGAGCAAAAGAGGTGACCATTGACACCCTGGGAGAAGGAGACTTTTTCGGAGAGATGGCCTGTTTGATCGGCAAGCCCCGATCTATCAATGCCATCGTGGAACAGGATAGTGAGCTTTTAGTGGTTTCACCGGAGATCTTGGAAAGTTTATTCCGCAGAACCTCGGGCATGAGCTTGAAGATTCTGGGCAACCTGGCTTCGCGGCTGAAAAGGGCTTACGCCATCATCGCAGAGTTAACCCACGAGCAGGGTTTAGAGAAAGGGTAGTCGTCTCCGATGAAGAGAGAAGAACAGCTCTTCTGGAAGTTCGGCAAAGATTTTCCCAAGGGAACCATACTCTTTCGCGAGGGCGATCTGGGGCAAGAAATGTTCATCATCCAGAAGGGAAAAGTTCAGGTGAGAAAAAGAGTGGGAAGCACGGAGAGAGTTTTGGCCGAGCTTTCCGAAGGAGAATTTTTTGGAGAGATGGCCCTGCTTATGGGAATGGATCGTTCCGCCACAGTGGAAGTCATCGAAGACAGTAAAATTTTAGTGGTGCGGCCGGACACCTTCGAGAGTCTTCTCAAGAGCAACCTCGACATCGCCCTGAAAATGCTAAAAAAAATGGCCTCCCGGCTGCGGGCCCTCGATGAACACTTTGAGACCGCCCTTTTAGCGGCTCAAAAAGAATATAAGTAGCGCGCTTAACTGAGTTTGCAAAAAAGCCCTCCCCTCCCAAGGGGAGGGCTTTTTGCAATTCCATCCAGTTGGGGGTTATTGGTTCCCCGTAAGCCTTCGGTTTTAGTACATCCCTTCCATCCCACCCCCTGGAGGCATGGGCGGGTATTTCTCTTTTTCCTTAGGTTTCTCCGCCACCATCGCCTCAGTGGTGAGCAGCAACGCAGCTACGGAAGCAGCATTCTGCAAGGCGGTCCGCACCACCTTCGTTGGATCGATGATTCCAGCCTTCACCATGTCGGTGTACTCCTCTTGCTGGGCATCGAACCCAAAATTTCCCTTCTCGTTTTTAACTTTTTCGATCACGATGGAGCCGTCAAACCCAGCATTCTGAGCGATCCAGCGGATGGGTTCCTCCAGCGCCTTCTTCAGGATGTTCAGGCCAAACTGTTGCTCTTGGCCAAGCTTCATCTTATCCAGGGCAGGTAATGCCCGCAGATAGGCTACGCCCCCGCCGGGTACGATCCCTTCTTCGACGGCTGCCCGGGTGGCATTCAACGCATCTTCTACCCGAGCTTTCTTTTCTTTCATCTCCGTTTCCGTAGCTGCCCCGACGTTGATCACGGCCACCCCGCCGACTAATTTGGCCAGACGCTCTTGCAGCTTTTCCCGGTCATAATCGGATGTTGTCTCTTCGATCTGCGCCCGCATCTGCTTCACCCGTCCTTCAATGCCCCGGGAATCTCCGGCACCCTCGACGATGGTTGTATTATCCTTGTCAATAGTGATTCGTTTGGCTTTGCCAAGGTCTTTGAGGGTTAGGGACTCCAGCCTCACCCCCATCTCCTCGGAGATCATCTGCCCGCCAGTCAGAATGGCGATATCCTCCAGCATGGCTTTCCGCCGGTCGCCAAACCCTGGCGCTTTCACCGCCGCACACTTAAGAGTGCCCCGCAGCTTGTTCACCACCAAAGTGGCCAGGGCCTCGCCTTCCACTTCCTCGGCAATGATCAAAAGGGGTTTACCCATCTTGGCAATCTGCTCCAACACTGGAAGCAGGTCCTTCATGCTACTGATCTTCTTCTCATGGATGAGGATTAAGGCATCCTCAAGAACCGCCTCCATCTTCTCCGGATTGGTGACAAAGTACGGGGAGATATATCCTCTGTCGAATTGCATGCCCTCAACGATTTCCAATGTGGTTTCCATGGATTTAGCTTCTTCCACGGTGATCACACCTTCTTTTCCGACTTTGGCCATGGCTTCGGCGATGATATTCCCGACGGTCTCATCGTTGTTGGCCGAAATGGTCCCCACTTGGGAGATTTCCTTTTGCTCCTTCGTGGGTTTCGAGAGCTTCTTGAGCTCTTCGACCACCACCTCAACACTTTTCTCGATCCCTCTTTTCAATTCCATGGGATTGTGACCCGCCGCAACCAATTTGGACCCTTCACGGTAGATCGCCTGAGCTAAAACCGTGGCCGTGGTAGTCCCGTCCCCGGCAACGTCTGAAGTCTTGGAAGCTACTTCTCGGACCATCTGGGCTCCCATATTTTCAAACCTTTCTTCCAGCTCGATCTCCTTGGCCACGGTAACTCCGTCTTTGGTCACCATGGGAGAACCGAAGCTTTTCTCCAAGATGACGTTCCGGCCCTTGGGCCCCAAGGTAATCTTCACCGCATCGGCTAAGAGATTCACCCCCCTGAGGAGGGACTCTCGCGCTTTCTGATCATAACGTATTTCTTTTGCTGCCATTGTTTCTCTCCTCCTTTAAGCTCCAATGATTATTTCTCGATTACGCCTAAGATGTCATCTTCCCGCATGATGAGATGCTCTTCATCCGCAATTTTCACTTCGGTGCCAGAGTATTTGCCGAACAGAACTCGGTCACCCACCTTCACATCCAGGGGCTGGATCTTCCCGTCCTCCAGAATTTTCCCTTTTCCCACAGCAATCACTTTGCCTTCCATGGGCTTTTCCTTTGCTGTGTCGGGAATGATAATCCCTCCCTTGGTCTTCTCTTCCTCCTCCACGCGTTTGACAATGATTCGATCATGCAGCGGCCTGATTTTCATCCTTCACCTCTCCTTTCTGAAGTTATATGGCCGGGGCATCCCGACCTCGATTAAAAAAGTAACCCTCCTTTCTTTGATGCAATTTTTTTATTTTTGGGTGCTTATTCGGCTGCTTTGCCAGCCCTTCTGAAACTGGTGAGCTGGCCGAGGCTTTTACAAGAAGGTCTCTGTTAGCACTCTCTCTAAAAGAGTGCCAATAAGCAATATAATTCTTGCCGTTCCAAAATGCAATAGAAAAATTTTAAAAAAGTCAAATTTTTGGATTCCCTGCCAAAAAAGTTATCGCTGCCAGGGTTTAAGGGCTGCGGGTATAGAAGAAACATTGCATTGGAATCCATTCTGTGTTAATTAAGGACGTTGTTGGCCAGCGACTTTCTACTCGGTTTGCGCAGTTGCAGGTTACCAGAAAGGAGGGCTCGATGGTAGGGATTACAAGCTATGGAGCCTATATTCCCAAGTACCGCTTAGGACGGGATGTGTTGGCCAAGGCCTGGGGACCCCGGTATATTTCCGGGGAGCGCGCCGTGGCCAATTATGATGAGGATAGCCTTACGATGGGCACAGAAGCAGCCCTAAACTGCCTTCCGGGGATTGATCCAAAATCCGTCGATGGATTGATCTTCGCTTCCACCACCTCCCCCTACCTGGAGAAACAGGCCTCGACCCTGGTAGCTACGGCCTTGGACCTCCCAACAGAGATCTTTACGGCCGACCATCTCTCTTCTCTCCGGGCGGGGACAGCCGCTTTAAAATCTGCCATGGATGCAGTAAAGGCCGGAGGAGCAAAGAACATCTTGGTGGCGGCAGGGGACACCCGCCGGGCTGAACCGGGCTCAGATTCTGAACAACTTTTTGGAGACGGTGCCGCGGCGGTGATGGTGGGGTCCACAGGGGCATTGGCCACGATAGAAGGGTTTTATTCGCTCTCTGAAGAATTCCTGGATGCTTGGCGGAAAAAAGATGATGTTTTTCTGCAGAAAGGGGATGCTGCTTTCGTGCAGGCCTACGGTTATGCCCGGATAGTGAAAAACTGTGTAGAAGGA
>JACRCA010000290.1 GCA_016234425.1 Deltaproteobacteria bacterium
CCACGCCTTAGCGTGGCGGAAGGGGATTAAGGGGAGAGGGAAACGAATTCGATTTTATCCACCCCCACCTTTACCCTGTGGAGTAGTAGAGCTTACTCCACAGGGCAAGCCCTCCCCCATCGAAAGGGGGAGGGGAACAGGTGGGGAAATTTTAAATATCTTCGTTTAGAAATTTATCCGCAAGTTTTTAGCAAAGCCAATTTAACTGGTTAATCATCCGTAGGCCGGAGGCCGTCCCAGCACTTGAGGCACAGATCATTTTGGGGAATCCCCAGGGCAGACACAAAGGTCTCTATGCTGTTGTATTTCACGGAATCTGCCTCGATCTCCCTGGCGATCCAGGCTTCCAAATCTTTAAGTTCCTTCATGGACGTGATATTCCCCGATTTAAGGAAATGCCGGGCTGCCAGTTCTTCATAAGAACGGGTGGAGACACCAAAGTCGCAGGGATACATCAGGGGCGGGCAGGCTACTCGCACGTGCACTTCTCTGGCACCTGCTTTTTTAAGTTCTCGTACTTTGTTCCGGATCTGGGTCCCCCGGACGATGGAATCATCGCAAAGGACGATTCTTTTTTTTTCAATGGCATAAGGTAAAACAGAGAGTTTCCGCTTAGCCATCTTCTCCCGAGCCTGCTGAGTTGAAAGGGTGTAACTGCGGTCGGCGTAACGGTTGTAGAGAAAAACCTCCTGGTATTGAATCCCGGAGCGCTTATGGTATCCCAAGGCATGGCCGACTCCTGACATGGGAACGGGGGCGACGATGTCCGCGATCAGACCTCCTTCATCCATGTCTCGCTGGGCCAGGCTTCCCCCCAGATTACTGCGTGCCTCCTGCACATAGAGACCGTCTATGACGGAATCTACGCTGGCAGTGTAGGCCCACTCAAACGCGCAATGAGCCTTTCGGGGTGAGTCCAGCTGTTTGACTGAATGAAACCCTTGCCCATCAATCAGGACAATTTCTCCTGGCCGCACATCCCGGGCAATGTTGATATTTAAATTCTGGAGGGCGCGGGACTCGGAACTCACAGCACATTGATGGCCATTCTGTCCCAGAATGAGAGGCCTGAAGCCATAGACATCCCGGGTGGCATAGATTCCGCGATCGGTTAAAACAGCCAAGGAGTATGCTCCTTTAATCTTTTTGGATAGACCAGCGATGCCGGAGACAATGTCTCCTGCCTCAATGATGATCTTGGCAATCACCTCAATATTGTAGCTCCGGTAGAAGGCCTGGCCGCGGCTCTTCATCTCCTCGATGAGTTCATGGGCATTAATGATATTTCCGCTGAAAGCCAGGGCGATCTCACCCAACTTCGATTGCCACATCAATGGCTGGCGCTCCCAGAGACTCACATGCCCGATGCCCGAGGTTCCTGTCAATAAACTCAGCTCCTGATCCGTAAAAGTATTGCTCACTTTACCATAATGAGTGATCTGGTGGATCTTTCCGTCAAAGGTGGATATACCGCAATATTCCTGCCCCCGGTGCTGCAAAAAATCAATTCCTTCGTAGATATCCTGGGCACATGCAGAATTGGAATACAAACCGAAAACGCCGCAATTATCTCGAACTGATTCCATCAAAAACCACCCCTCCTTAAAAAGGCATTCTCAAAATTTAACCACAGAGGCCGCAGAGAATGTTTCAGTTTTGAATAAGTTACCAAAAAGCCCATTCCCTCCCCTCTGTGCCCTCTACATGATTAACCCCTTCATCTCTCATTCTGCCCGAACTCTGCCCCAATCGATTAATCCACCCACCCTTCCCAGCTTCCAGGAATAGCCAAAAATAACTTAGTACCAACGCTACCCATACTTAGGGGCTTCGACGAAATAATCTATTTTATGTTTGCCAACGTCTCTCTCTTTATACCCGAGACTTAGGGAATATACTTGATCCTCCTCAACGTGAATTCATGACCCCAATATGATTCTTTCGACCATCTCTCGGAGAGGAAACTCTCTTGGAGGACACAGAGGATTTCTCGGTGAACTCTGTGGTTTCATGACTTCTGAATTCACGCCTTTTTATTTAATGTCGGCATGGTATCTCTGTAACGACTTTGCCCTTCCGTGGCCCTTGCGGAAAGTGGAAATCCCTTTGGCCGCTGCTACGGCAGCAGCGATCGTGGTGATGTACGGGATCTTGTACTTGATAGCAGCTTTGCGGATGTAGGAATCATCGTACTGACTAAGCCTCCCAGCCGGGGTGTTGATCACGAGCTGAATTTCCCCATTCTTGATTCCATCGACAATATTGGGCCGGCCTTCATGCATTTTGAGGATATACTCAGATTCGATTCCATGCCGGGTTAAGAACCGGTGGGTCCCTTCGGTGGCCTTGATCTTGAAACCCAGTCTTTTGAACCCCTGGGCAACTTCCAGGGCACCCCCTTTGTCTTTATCATTCACCGTAATCAACACGGTCCCTTTTGCGGGAAGTAATTGATTGGCGGCTTCCTCTGCCTTGAAAAAGGCCAGGCCAAAAGAATCCGCCAGACCCAGCACCTCTCCCGTGGAACGCATCTCTGGCCCCAGAACCGGATCCACCTCCGGGAACATGTTGAACGGAAAGACAGCTTCTTTCACGCCAAAGTGGGGGATCGATCTGGGCCGAAGCATTAGGTCAGACAATTTTTTCCCCAGCATGATCTGGGTGGCGATGCGGGCCATGGGAATGTTGCAGACTTTGGAAACCAGAGGTACAGTTCGGGAGGCGCGAGGATTGGCCTCGAGGATGTAAACTACATCACCCGCAATGGCATATTGGATGTTCATTAAACCAACGACCTTGAATTCCAGGGCAATCTTCCTCGTATATTCATAAATGGTTTCCAAGTGCCGGTGAGGAATGCTTATTGGCGGAATCACACAAGCAGAATCACCGGAATGGATGCCCGCCAGTTCGATATGTTCCATCACCGCCGGAACAAAGGCTTCCGTACCATCGGCGATGGCGTCTGCTTCGCATTCGATGGCATTTTCTAAGAACTTATCGATGAGGATGGGGCGCTCGGGCGTCACCCCCACAGCCGCTTTTACATACTGCCGGAGCATTTCCTCGTCATGCACCACTTCCATGCCGCGTCCGCCCAAAACGTATGACGGCCGGACCATCAGGGGATAGCCGATCCTCCTGGCAACCTGAACGGCTTCCTCAAAGGTACTGGCCATGCCCGATTCGGGCATAGGAATGCCGAGCCTGCGCATCATCTGGCGAAAGCGGTCGCGGTCTTCTGCGAGGTCGATCGTTTCCGGTGAAGTCCCGATGATCTTTACACCTGCCCGGGCCAGTTCGCCGGCGATGTTGAGAGGGGTTTGCCCTCCAAATTGGACAACCACCCCTTCGGGCTTTTCTTTCTCATAAATACTCAGCACATCCTCGACCGTGAGGGGTTCAAAATAGAGTTTGTCGGAGGTATCATAATCTGTGGAAACGGTCTCCGGATTACAGTTGACCCTGATCGATTCATACCCTTCGTCTCTCAGGGTGAAGGCAGCATGAACACAGCAGTAATCAAACTCAATCCCCTGACCGATCCGGTTGGGTCCTCCCCCCAAAACCATGATCTTCTTTCTCTTACTGACTCCAACCTTGTCTGAGGCATTGTACGTAGAGTAGTAATAGGCAGCATTTTCCACCCCGCTCACCGGCACAGGCTCCCAGCTCTGGCGCATTTCCAGAGCCGTCCGTCGTCCCCGGATGTCCTCTTCCCGGATGTTGAGGAGCAGGGAAAGATAACGATCCGAAAACCCATCCTTTTTTGCCTGCCGGAGCAAATCATCCGGCAGGTTTCTGTCTTTATACTGCAGGATTTTCCCCTCCAATTCCACAAGTTCCCTCATCTGTTCGATGAACCAGGGTTTGATGTAAGTCTTCTTGTACAGGGCTCCAACACTGGCCCCTTTCCGCAAGGCCTCATACATGATAAACTGGCGCTCGCTCGACGGTTCGCTGAGGAGGTCTATCAGTTCATCAAGGGTCTTCTGAGGGAAATCTTTGGCAAAGCCGAGCCCGTAGCGACCCTTCTCCAAGGATCGAATGGATTTCTGGAAAGCCTCTTTGTAGGTTTTGCCGATGGACATGACCTCGCCGACAGCCCGCATCTGAGTCCCGAGTTTGTCCTGGCCACCGGGAAACTTCTCGAAATCCCAGCGGGCGAACTTGACTACGACATAGTCCCCCCAGGGTGTGTACTTATCAAGGGTCCCCTCGCGCCAATAGGGGATCTCGTCTAAGGTGAGCCC
>JACRCA010000295.1 GCA_016234425.1 Deltaproteobacteria bacterium
AAGCTAAAAGCCGCGCCCAAAGCCATGAAAGGAACCTGGCGTTGCCTTAAAGTGCGGCGCACCAGCTTTGAGGCCAGAGCCCAGATCGGAACCATTATCCCATATAGGAGGCCGTATGTAGCCGGCCCAAGGTACCCATCGGGGATATGCATAAGGCCCTCCTCTCCTCCTCACCCTTCCCCTCCCCCCCAAACTGGACACTGTGTCGGAATTTCGGGAATCCCAAAGCCCGGGCGGGAGGGCATTCTCTCGGAATCATAAGGCCGTGGTTCTTCCATGGATCGGGGCGGGCTGCAAACCAAATATTTCCGCTGTCCTTCGAATCCGCCGTCCCTTTGCGGAGAGACGCCGGAGAGCTTTGGATAACTTCTTCTCCCGCCGATGTTTCCTCGTTCATGCCCTCCCACCTGGGATACGACACAGTCTCGCTGGGGAAGAGGGAAGGGGCAAGGGGGAATTATTTGAATTTCAGCGTTAACCCGATCGTGAAGCCGTAATCTGGGGCCGCGCTGTTCAGGCCAATGATAAAACCTGCGTCGAATACGACCTTCCCGCTCCCAGCCTGGAGGCCCAGTAACATTAAAGCTGGATCATCTGTGGAAATGGAATTGAAATTCCTGAAATACCTCACTTCTCCAACTGCCAGCAATCCTTTCATTATTTCATAATCACCACAAAGCCCGGTTATGAGTACATCTGTTTTATCCCTTTCTCCGACATAAAAATAAAGGGCCTCAAAATGAAGGTGCAAGCGGGCAAATGACTTACCGAAAACAAGGCTGAGTCCGTAGTCCGTTTTTCCAGAACCGATATCTTTCTTCCAGTCTGCCGTGGGGAATTTCACCAGCGGCTTGATGGCCAAAGCAGGGTAATATTTCCCTTCACCCCAAAGCCGGTATTTCAAGTAGGCGATGAGATCACTCCAGCCATCTACCCGCTCTCCTTCATGGACATCTTTCAAGATGTATCCTATGTTCGCGGCGATCTCCGCCCGCTCCGTGAGGCCATACGCCAGTTGTGCGGAAGGGATGTAAAATTTATCGTCGTTGCAATCCCGCAGGTAATCGAAGGCCAGCTCCAGCTCGAAAGACCCTTTCTCCGCGGTTCCCGTATCCTCTGTGATCAGAGGTCTGGCAGCAAAAACAGAGAAAGGCCTCAACATCCACAGGCTACATAGAACTGTGATAAAAATTAGCCCTTTTTTCATTTTACCCCCAAATTCATGGGGGAACATAGAGGGTTGCGTAATATTTCTTAAAACTTCGTGCTACTTTTTCATAAAAAATTTGCTTCCCGGACCCGGATTATTTTAAATCTTTTCCCGTGGTCGTCAGGGAAAGTTTTCCATGCTTTACTCCCCGGGTCCCAATTAGCCGATCGCTGATCTTTTTGATTTCTTCCCCTTTCCCCCTGACGATTAAAACCTCCAGGCAATTATGCTCATCGAGATGAATGTGGGTGGTGGAAATGATGGACCGGTAATACTGGTGCTGCAGATGATCCAGGACCTCGGAAAGTTCCCGGGTATGATGGCTGTAAACGATGGTGATCGTTCCTATAGTCTCTTGGGCACCTGCTTCCCATTCAGCCTGCACCAAGCTATCGCGGATCAAGTCCCGGATGGCCTCCGAGCGATTGGTATACCCTTTCTGGGCAATCAATTGATCAAATCTCTTAAAAAGGCGATTATCGATGGAAATTCCAAAGCGGGTGATCTCGGACATATTCTTTCCTCCTCCCTGATATTACGAATATAAAAAAAATAACACCAGCTGTCAAGTCCTTTTTCTGAAATCTTCGAAAAATGTATTAATTTAGCTATTTGAAAATCGGTATAGTTGGATCATTTTCCTTTTAGTTTGCCATTCCTGCGAAAGCAGGAATCCAGGATTTCTCTTATGAGTTCTGGATTCCCGTTTTCACGGGAATGACACAGCGGAAACCTTTTTCAAAGAGCTAAAGTGTTATCGAAAAACTATGCTTCGAGCTATGGCGATCCCGCCCAGGCGGGACGCCTCAGGCGCACGAGGTGGCAGGCCCCTCGCCCATCGAAACCGGCAGGGGTAAAACGAAATGGATAGATATTCAGCCAAGATTTATGCTAACCTGTCCTCTAAGGTTGCCAGCATGAAACCTGGAGGTTTAGGTTGCCCGAGAAAATTCTCCTCGTTAATCCCAATATTATGAAGCCGGTAGTCACCCCCGTGGCCTTGGACTACCTGGCCCAGGCCTTGGAAGAAAAAGGATTCGTGCCGGAGGTTCTCGATCTGGCCTTGGCCGACGATCCGAGAAAGGAAATCGAGCGATGGTTGGGGAGAGGCGAATACCTGCTCATTGCTGTCACGGTTCGTAACATTGACGACTCTTATCTTGCCAGCCAGGATTTTTGTCTGGAGCGAACCAAGGAAATTATCGACCAGATTCGAGGGCGAACGAAAGCCCCCATAGTCCTGGGTGGGGTAGGGTTCTCCATCCAGCCAGAATTAACTCTCACCTATTGTGGGGTGGAGATGGGAGTTAAAGGGGAAGGAGAATGGAGTCTGCCCCAGCTGGCCGATCGGCTGGCTAATAGGAAAGAATTTAAAAATATTCCGGGACTGATTTTCAACGGGAAAGGAAGTTACCGGCGGATTCCAGTTCGTTATGGTCCCCTTCAGGATCTTCGGCTCTGGCGGCGCGAAGCGCTGGATAACCTGTGCTACCTTAAAGAAGGGGGCATGGTGGGGTTCGAGAGTAAACGGGGTTGCGACCAGAAGTGCACCTACTGCGCAGACCCGCTCAGCAAGGGAAGAATCATTCGCTGTCGCAGTCCCGAGGATGTAGCGGCGGAATTGGCCAATCTATATCAGAAAGGGGTGGACCATTTCCATACCTGCGACAGCGAGTTCAACATTCCTGAAAGGCACGCCCTCGAGGTGTGCCAGGAAATCGTGAGGAAGAAGTTAAACCGGAAAATCCGCTGGTATGCCTATGCCACTCCCACGCCTTTCTCCGAAGAGCTCGCCCACTGGATGGAGAAGGCAGGTTGTGTGGGGATTGATTTTGGAGTTGATCATGGAAATGATCATATGCTCAAACGTCTCGGCCGAGCGCATAAAGCCGAGGATCTGGAAAAAACTGCCAGGCTGGCCCGGAAGCATGGGTTCTCTTTCATGTTCGACCTTCTCCTCGGGGGGCCAGGAGAGACGAGGGAGACCGTCCGGGAGACGCTCGAGTTGATGAAACGACTGTCGCCTGATCGGGTGGGGATCAGCCTGGGGGTGCGCATATATCGCGGAACAGCGCTGGCCCGGAAAATAATAAAAGAAGAGGGTTTCGCGGAGAAGAATAAAAATCTTCAGGGAGCAATCCGGGGGAATGCGGGAATGCTCCAGCCGATCTTTTACCTCTCTTCAGCTTTAGG
Organism: Deltaproteobacteria bacterium; assembly: GCA_016234425.1. Taxonomy (GTDB): domain Bacteria; phylum Desulfobacterota; class SM23-61; order SM23-61; family SM23-61; genus JACRCA01. Next base: position 3,404 of record JACRCA010000295.1, read on the forward strand.
AGAGGATGTGGAAGGGTTCATAGAAAAGCAAATTGCCGGAGACTCCCGTTTTCTTATGGGAAGCCGCAAGAATGTGGAGCGGAATTACAATTATAACGAGAATAGCCGACTGATGGAGGCCATCAAGCAGGGCTACCGCGGAGCTTTTTGGGATATACTGAGAAGAATTGGGAATTAGCGTTCGCCCGCGTCTCCCAGGAACTCACAGTCAACCGCCATCGTCTAACTCGCGCCTGGCCCGCATCCCCTAAGGTGAAGGTTTAACGCCGAAACATGCGCACGAAAGCCCCTATCCCTCGGCCTATGGCGCCGATGAGAGTTGCTGTCTCCTGGAGGGGTTCCTCAATTTTGTGCAATATTCCTTCCTCGAACTCACGCAAGCGCCCAATACCATCCCGGAGGGTAGTGATGCTTTGCTCCACTTTGTCCGCTTGTCGATGGATAGATTGCAGGACGCTGTTTAGCTCCCGGGAAATGACGGTCAGGTCATGGCTCAGGGGAACGATCTGCATGCGGGCTGTCTCCAAGAATTTTTCCATCTCGCGAGCTGTCCGGCGGATCTGCAGAAGGACCGGAATCTGAATGATCACGGCCACCACTAAGGCTGCCGCAATGATAGTGAGGCTGATGGTCAGAGCCATGGATGATTATCTCCCTTCGATTCGAGCCTGGGCTTCATCTTTTCTTTGGGGAATTTATGCCGGGCATCTTAAATGCCGGCTTCCATCGTTTCTTTCCCCTCTTTTTTGGCTTCTTTGGCTAACTCGCTGATCTCAGCAGCTTTTTCCTCCTCCCGCCTCAGGATCTCTTTAGCCTTCTGGCGCGCTTCCGCAAGATGACGGCTGGCTTCCTTTTTGAGTTCTTCCGCATGACGACGGGCATCTTCGAGGATGGCATTTGCTTTCACCCGACCCTCTGAGTAAAGGTGCTTGGCCTCGTCAAAAACTTCTCCCCCTTTCAGTTTCAGGTCGGCCCTCAACTCTTTCCCAGGTTTAGGGGCGAAAAGGATACCCGCCAGTACCCCCAGGATGCCGCCGATCAGAAATCCCCGCAGGAACTTGCTTTGATCATTCTCGTTTTCGGCCATCGTAAAATCCTCCCCTTCTTGCAAACTTCTATATATTTATCGGCTTATTTTTTTATATTATCACAACCTCCCCTTTATTTTCCCTCTTTTTCCTTCAGTTGTTTGAATTTTTCCCGGATCTGCTTTACCTTCTCCGGATTGTTTAACAAATCATAAGCTGCCAGGGCAATGGCCTTGCCTGCAATCACTGTAGCCTTCCACCCTTCCTCGGAAGCTGCTGCCTCCCGAAAGGCATCCGTATGAGGGGCCACTCCCTCGGGAGCGATTTTAAACCACAAATTTACCGTAGGATGGAAGAACCCCACCCTTCCCAGATCGGAAGAAGCGAAATCGGCAAAATCCTTAACTTCTTCATCTGCAATCCCGAGAGATCTTAACTGATTTCGCACCGCCATTGTTAAAGGTGGAACGGCGATCGGGGCTGTCAGATAAACCCGGGGCTCTTTGAATTCCAGCTTCGCCCCCGTGGCCAATTCCGCCCCTCTGGCACAATTTACCACCCGCCGGAAAGTCTCCTCCATAGTAGCCGTATCCAGTGCTCGGACTGCAAACTCGGCCTGCGCCAACTCGGGAACTACATTCACGTTGATCCCTCCCTTGGTGACGATGATGTGTATGCGAACATCCTGCCGAACATGCTCCCGAAGCATGTCGATAGCGTTGAAAGTGAGGATAACAGCGTCCAGCGCACTGATCCCTTTATGGGGAGCCAGAGCAGCATGGGCAGCCTTTCCCTTGAAGGTGAAAAAAGTCCTCTTTATGGCGAGAAGTCTCTGGTCTAAACTCCATCGGTCTTGAGGATGAGTGATGAAAACCACGTCCGAACCCTCAAAATGTCCTCCTTCCAGGAGAGCAACTTTTCCTCCCCCCATAGATCCTCTTTCTTCATCTGGCGTTCCGATAACAAGTAATCTTCCCGGTGTCTCGGGCATAACCTTCGCCAGGCCAGCAGCCGCCAGAAGCCCAGAGGCTGCTATTAGATTGTGGCCACAAGAATGCCCGTTCGCCAGAGCATCGTATTCCAGCATGATCGTTATTGTCGGCCCTGGGCCTTTCCCGGCCAGTTCTGCGCGAAAGGCAGTTTTAGCGATACCATCTTTGACGAGGTCTGGTGGAACCTTCAGATTCCCCGTAACTTTAAATCCCAACTTTCTCAACTCCTCCATCAGGAGGGCGGAGCTTTTAAATTCCTGTTGGCCAAGTTCTCTCCATTCGAAAATTTTCTCGGAAACCATTTTGCAACTTACAGTGGCGGCATCGATTGCCGAGATAATCTTGCCCTCATCGGCCCAGGCCGAAGTGGCCCCAAAAATTATGAAGGCGAAAATCAACAAAATTCCTCTCTTCCTGAACCATGGAATGGCGGTTTGCATTTTCCCCATCCTCCTTTCTTTACTTTTTATCTGTTTTTCTCTTGGGTTTAGCCGGGAGCGAAGAAATGAATGACTAGTCCCAGCTAAACTAACCCACTCCCGTGAGCAAGTCAAGCCTAAGTTCTGCTTCCTGCGACTGGGACGCCAAGCAAGGAATCCCCAGATTTCAAGGGATAATAGGTGGGTTGAAGGCGGGAATTCTTGGATGGGATTTTATTCGCTCTTTCAATATTTGGCCCAAAGTCCCCTGTTATTCTCCCTGGCTTCCCTGTAGGCCCTTAAAACCCTATCCTGATATTTGACATTCGGAGGAACGGTATAGATTGAAGCATAGCCTGCTTTAACTATTTCCTCATTCAACATCCTTCCATCGGATAGGTAAACATAACCCAGAAGTCTTCCATATTGATCCCGAATTCTCGTATCCAGCTCTATTCTTATCCGATCCCCTGGCTTTACCAGGCTTTTCATATACTTGGTAGCCTCTTTCCCTAAGCTGATCACTGTCCTTAAATTCTCTCCATTTCTTTCTGCATCCTTTCTGGCCTTCCGGTTCGCCCTGCTCTCTGGAGCATCTATTCCGATTAGCCGGATACTTTCCCTGCGCCCATTGTGTTCGATCATTAAGGTATCCCCATCTACTACTTTTAAAACCACATCTTTCACATGACCTTCAGGCCGTTCTTTCGAAAAAGCAGGGGAAAGCATCGTGAGGAAAATAGTGATCCCCAAGAAAAACCATTTCTTCCGCATAATGTTCATGTCTCCTTGCGAGGATAATTTCTGTTTAGGTACCTTGCCAAAACAGATTCTTAGAGTATGGCCTTTTCGGCCTATAATTTTTATGCTTAAATGATCGGCAAATTTAGCAGAGGCTTTAGGATTTATATGGAAAACCGGAGAGGATCAGGAAAAGTCTTTACCGGCATGCGTTACCGAAAAAATTAGGACAACCTGGGAGGAAGTATATTATATGAACTTCTCAAATCGCTCCTTTTTGGCTTGGCATATCGGGCACACTTCCGGTGGTTCTTCTCTCGCGCATAAATAGCCGCAAACCCGGCATCTCCATAC
>JACRCA010000031.1 GCA_016234425.1 Deltaproteobacteria bacterium
ACTACGCGGCCAGAGACGATGCTCGGCGACACGGCGGTAGCCGTCCATCCTGAGGACAAGCGGTACATGAAATATATCGGGCAGAAAGTCATTCTCCCCCTGATAAACCGGAAGATCCCTGTGATTGCCGATGGATATGTTTCGCAAGAATTCGGCACCGGTGCTCTGAAGGTTACACCTGGTCACGACCCGAATGACTTCGAGATCGGGCGGAGGCATGGCCTGGAAATGGTGCGGGTGATCGACGAGGCCGGGAGAATGAATGGCCAAGCCGGGAGATACGCCGGGCAGCAGCGATTCCAGTGTCGCAAGGAAGTGGTCAAAGACCTTAAAGAGGCGAATTTGCTGAAGAAGGTAGAGCCCTTCCTGCATAACGTCGGCCACTGCTACCGCTGCAAGACGATCATCGAACCCATGGTTTCCAAACAATGGTTCGTACGCGCCAAGCCTCTGGCTGAGCCGGCCATCGAGGCGGTGAAAAAAGGGCAAACCCGGATTATCCCCTCCGTGTGGGAGAGTACCTACTTTGAATGGATGAATAACATCCGCGACTGGTGTATCTCCCGGCAGATCTGGTGGGGCCATCGGATCCCAGCCTGGTATTGCCAAGAATGCGGAGAGGTGATTGTCTCCACGGAGTCAGTGTCCCAATGCGCTTCCTGCAGTAGCTCTGGGGTGGAGCAAGAGCAAGACGTTCTGGATACCTGGTTCAGCTCCGCGCTCTGGCCTTTTTCCACGATGGGTTGGCCGGAAAAAACCAAAGACCTGGAGGTCTTTTATCCCACCTCTGTCCTGGTAACGGGGTTCGACATTCTCTTCTTCTGGGTGGCCCGTATGATGATGATGGGGTTGAAATTCATGGGGGATGTTCCCTTCAAGGATGTCTACATTCATGCTTTGGTGCGGGATGCTGAGGGACAGAAGATGAGCAAGTCCCGGGGCAACGTCATCGACCCGCTGGTGGTCATCGAAAAGTTCGGTACGGATGCTTTCCGCTTTACCCTGACAGCCTTTGCTGCGCAGGGGCGGGACATTCGGCTCTCCGAGGAGCGCCTCGCTGGTTACCGAAATTTTGCCAACAAGATATGGAATGCCTCCCGCTTCACCCTGAGCAATTTGGAGGACTACAATCCCCTCAAACCTGCGGGGAGGGCGGACTTGACTCTGGCCGACCGCTGGGTTCTGAGCCGGGTGAATCGCACCATCTCCGAACTGCGCCAGAATCTGGATGGTTACAAATTCAACGAAGCTGCCTCGGCCATCTACCAGTTCCTCTGGCACGAATTCTGCGATTGGTATATTGAACTGATCAAGCCTGTCCTCTACCAGGATAAAGATCCTGCTCAGAGAGGGATGGCCCAGAATGTTCTCGCCCGGGTACTGGACATTTCCCTCAGGCTTCTCCACCCGTTCATGCCCTTTATTACCGAAGAAATCTGGCAGTCCCTCCCCGGAAATGAGGGATCCATCATGGTGGCCGAATTCCCCAGGGCAAAGGAGAACGAAATTGATCCTGGGACAGAGGCCGAGATGGATTTGATTATGGGCGTTATCGGAGCTACCCGTAACCTGCGCAGTGAGTTAGACGTCCCGCCGTCGAGGAAGGTGGAAGTAATTTTTCATAACAAGAACAGGGAAGCTTTAGACACGCTGGAGAAGAACCGGATTTACATGGAAAACCTCGGCCGTGCCGGCAAGATTGTCCTTCAGACCGGGGGGGAAAAGCCAAAGTTATCAGCCACTTCCGTTGTGGGGGAAGTGGAAGTCTTTTTACCCCTAAAAGGATTGATCAACCTGGATGATGAAGAAAAACGAATTCAAAGGGAGATCGCAAAAATAGAAGAGGAGTCGAAGCGGGTCCATTTGAAGCTGCATAACGAAGAATTTTTGCGTAAAGCCCGCCTGGAGGCAGTGGAGAAAGAAAGAGAAAAAGCCAAGCCCTTGTCCGAGAAAATGGCGAAGTTCAAGGAAATATTGGCCAGGGTGCAGGCCTGGAAGAAAGAAACAAATTAATTTCAGATTGCAGATGGCAGATTTTAGATTGTAATAAATCTGAAATCCGAAATCTTAAATTCTTAATTTTCAATCCGCAATCTGCAATCCGCAATTATGAGGGGGGTCTATGTATTTTCCAGTTTATCGTCCGCGGCGCATGCGGAAGAATGAGACTCTGAGGAGGATGATTCGGGAGACGAAGTTATCCGTGGACGACTTTATATTCCCTATTTTCGTCACCCATGGCCGAAGGATGCGCAGCGAGATCCGCTCCATGCCCGGGGTCGCTCAGCTCTCCGTAGACCTGGCGGTAAAGGAAGCAGAGGAAGTTTTTAATCTGGGCGTGCCCGCAGTCATTCTTTTCGGCATCCCCAAGAAAAAGGACCTGCGAGGATCTGAGGCTTATGCCCGGTCGGGGGTCATCCAGCAGGCCATCCGGGCGATCAAAGACAAGCTCCCAGATCTGGTGGTCATCACCGACGTTTGCCTTTGCGAATACACCAGCCATGGGCACTGCGGGGTGGTGGTGAAAGGTCAGGTGGACAATGATGCCACCCTCGAGCTTTTGGCGAAGATGTCCCTTTCCCACGCCCAGGCTGGGGCAGACATGGTTGCCCCTTCGGATATGATGGATGGGAGGGTAAAGGTGATCCGCGAGATTCTGGACCAGAATGGCTTCGAAAACCTCCCCATCATGTCTTACGCCGCCAAACACGCCTCTGGTTTTTATGGCCCTTTCCGCGAAGCTGCAGAATCTACCCCTCAGTTTGGCGACCGCAAATCCTACCA
>JACRCA010000292.1 GCA_016234425.1 Deltaproteobacteria bacterium
GACGGCCACCCCAACCCCCAACATAATCAGGACCGCCACTACAGCCAAAACAATTGGCCTTTTCCTTTTGCCCTCCACCCGACCCCCTACACCCTTTCGTGAAACCGCCGCCTCCGGCTCTATCTTCGCCCGGTAAACCCGCACCGGCTTGGCAATGTTCTTGACCGCATGCTCCCCCAGGTAGTCGTATCGGAGCGCCAGCTTGTTCTCAATCTGCTCGTACGCACTCCCCGAGATACAGATCCCTCCTGCCTCGGCCAAGCCTTCCAGTCGGGCCGCGATGTTCACCCCATCCCCATAGATCGAATCCCCCTCCTCGATCACATCCCCAAGGTTGATCCCGATGCGAAACTCCATCCGGCGGGTCTCAGGCAGCAAGGCGTTTCTCGCTCTCAGCACCTGCTGGATCTCTACCGCACACTGCACTGCATCCACCACACTGGCAAACTCCGCCAACACGCTATCTCCCGCAGTGCTAACTACCCGGCCCCGATATTGCTGGATGAGGCTCCCCATCACTTCCTTGTAGGCGTTCAGGGTCCGGAGGGTCCATTCCTCATCTTCCCCCATGAGGCGGCTGTACCCCTTCACATCCGCACTCAGGATGGCCGTAAGCTTGCGCTTAACTTTCTCTGTAGTCATGGGGATACCTCCTTAAAGCTCCATGAAAGGCAGGATAGAGGAGATTGATTTACTAAAATCTTTTTATAAACCGGTTAGCTTCTTTTTTGCTGAGGATTTTGAGAATGATAATTTTCATGTGCTGAATTTCAAAGAAGACCCGAAACTTATCGATTCTTAATCGATAAAAGACCGTCTTTTTACCTTTGATCTTCTGAATCAATTTTCCTCTTGGAAAAGGGTTCTCTTCAAGGATCTTTAAATCTGAAAGGACTTTTGTCGCCGTCCCCATTTCCAAATCATCTAAGTCCCTTGAAGCCGCCGGTGAAAGTTCGATTCTGAACCTATCCATGCTTCGACTTTCTCTTCTTTAAATAATCATCAATGCCTAGGCCTCCAAGTTTCAAATATTCTTCTCTGGCCTTCTCCAGGGTAGCCAGAAACTTGGGATTATTTTCAAGCAGGTAATCCTCAAAATCCTCCTCTGAAATCCCCTTGATAATCGCCCTGGGTTTCCCTTTAGAAGTCACAACGATCTCTTCCTTTTCAGCGTACCGCAGGATCTCTGAGGTTTTATTTTTCAGCTCCCTAACATTTGCAAATTTCATGGTTTTCTCCTTGTGGCTATATTCGTAGCTACAATATAAACCAATTGATTATCCCCGTCAAGTCCCAAGAATGTTTTCTGCTATCGAATTTTATTGCGTTCAACGCAAAGGAAGGAAGAGAACCCCAAGGATCCCTATTTCGGCAATTCAAAGGCCCCCACATACCTTGAGCAGGATTGGATGGTTCCCGGTACTATAAATTTGCCAATGGCGGTCGTTTTACCTTTTGCTTCTCCCTTGATACCTTTCCATTTACCAGTACCGTACAAAAATTTCATCGTCTTTTCGGGTCCGAGAACGACAAGCTCGGCAATGATGATGTCCCCATCAGGGTCCATGATCTTCCAATAACTGTCAGATCTCCTTTTGCCATCTACAACTTTAGCGATAGAGACGACATGGAATGTGCAGTTATCGAAAACCTTATTCTCATGATGGCTAAAAATGATACCTTTGCCCTCGGTACTCCCGATTCTAATTTCTTTACTCTCGAACACCACTGTTGAAGTTCCAGCCAAGCATTCTGTGAAGTCGAAAGGTGTCTCCGCTTGGGCAACTGGAATGAAAAGGAACAAACCAATAACAACTGCAATCATCATTCTCAACTTCTTAATACAGTTCATAATGCACCCCCTGTTTAGGATTTTTGCAAATATCTCACTTCAAACCTGCTTTGCGCAGGGCTTCGATTGTTTTGTCTATATCAGCTTGGTTCTTAAAGTAGATTGTCTTTGCATACCACTCAAGGGAGAAGTTGGGTTTTATTTTCAAGACCTCTGCTACGGCATTGCGAGCTTCCCCTTGGCGGCCCATCGTACTATACGTGGCGGCCAGTTGAAGATGAATGAATATATTATTGGGCACGCGTTGCAGAGCTTCCTTGCATGTTTCGATTGCCTCCTTGTATTGTCCCGTTAGTCGATAAGCCGTTGATAATTGGACAAAGTATGCCTGAGGGGGATTAGGGTTCAACCGTCTCACACTCCTGAGTGATCGCCAGGGTCAGGTCTTGAATTATTACTTTTTCTCATAGGAGTCACGACACCCGATTCTCAAGTCCAGGTTCAACCCCGATAGAGATTTAGAACAACATAGCCTTTAATATTCACATCTCTCGCCAAGGCGCAAAGCGTCCAAAGAATGGTGGTAGCTCATACTTTTTAATTTTTCGCATATGATGTGCGCTTTTCCCGTATCTGGAAACCAATTCCCTTGGTCGGCTTTTCCGGAGGCGCCATTAAGTGCCTGATAGCCTTTAAAATCAGCTGAAGATAAACTGACCTGAATGGCCCGCTCGGAGTTCAATACCGAAGCAGCCATGATCGCGCCATGCTCGGTAAATGCATAAGGGAGTACAGGCGAAAACTTAAGTCGCAAGAGGTGGTCGCAATTTGCGACCACCTCTGCTTTCTCTTGATTAGTAAGCTGAAAGATGAAATCCGGAGGACAACGGAAAAGGTTCCGAGGGAAGGCAATGCGGTTGGCCTTGATAGCCCGGGTAAGCCGCCGCTGACAGGAAAGCTGGTCGCCACGCATAAAGACAGTCCCGAGTAATGAGTGATTAGGACTGAGTATCCTTTCGCAAGGCGTAAGGCGCAAGAGCGTGAATCGGAAACCAAAAGTCCTCAGTCCCGAGTTAAATCGGGTCTCCAATCAATACCATTAGCGGCCAAGCACCCGGAGAACGCAGAGGAAGAAATTTGGATTCTCATTTCAGCGCTTTTTGGAGTCTTCCGTGAGAAACTACTCAACGCAAAACCCATAGTAATTTTTGATATAATACAATCTGTTAGAGGAAATTTCAATCCCCTTTTTCTCGAGGCTTTCTGCGGTCTCCGTGGCGCAGGTTTTTTCTATCCCGTCTTTGGGAAAAGCGTTGGAAAGGTATCCTGGCCCCCTTTCCCCCTTGCCCCGGGTGGCTGAATGCAGAAAAGTGCAAAACCCTTCCTTCATGGATCATGGCGACCCCGGAAACAAATGGCCGCTGGACCCGCAAATTCTGGCCCAGCTCCTGGGAATGGATGGGGGTTTTTCTGGAGCTTGGGGATAAAAGCGAGGTCAGATTTGCTTATTGAAATATTAATAGGAGTCTTGCTATTCTGGTTGCATGCCAAGGAAGCGGAGGATGGAGTTTGAGGGGGCTTTTTATTAATGGATCAGAGGTCAAACGTCAATAAGCAAGTCTAACCGTTTTTCTTACGGACTCCTTCAATGCGTCCTTTGAGGCGCATATTGAACGGGAGCGAACGGGTCTTTCAACCTGCGCAGCTCATCCTGATGGTCAAGAAGGATTAAAGGCCTTTGCGGAGAGGCGAAAACCAGTATTCCATGCAAAATAAATTGGTTCTTCCGGGAACACCGTGGGAAGCAATGAATTTCAATATGATCCACCCTCCCCTCGCCCCTCCCGTCAAGGGAGGGGAAGGGGTTGGGGGTTATCCACTAAAAACTCGGATGAACCATAAATTAAAGCACGCTTCAGAATCGGGTGTATAAATTGTTCCCAAAACTATTTTTCGATTTCAAACGTAAAGAACTAAATATCGTAAGAGTCATCTTCTTTATTTATATCATTGGATTTTCATATGGGACAAAAAATCACATCGTGGATATTATGCGGGATGGTTTATTCGGTTATGACTATGTACCCCTGCCCATAAATATTTATTGGACTCTGCTAACGATTCTTGACCCCTTCGCCATAATTCTCCTCATCTTTCTGCCCTTCTATGGAATGGCTCTTTCCGTTTTTATCATGGCTTCTGATATCGCGGTCAACTTGTCCGTGACCTTGTATTTCTATTTTCAAACACATGTTTTCTCCGACGGGTTATTATGGGCGCAGGTAGCCTTCGGATTCTTCGTTTTTGTTTCCGTCCCCATTGTCTGGAAAAGAATTCAAAAAATATATAAAGATCAAGGATCGTAGCAAAGAAGAAAGAAGGGCCCTGGGAAAGGGGAAAGGAGGACGGAAAGATGCTGAAAGAGATCCAAGGTTATTTAACCACGCTGGATGAATTGCGCAATCAGGTCAAGAATCTGCTGGAAGGGTTACCCCAGGATGCTCTGGATTGGCGTCCCATTCAAGGAGAAGGAGAATTGGCCACCAACTCGCTGGCGGCTATCGCCGCCCACCTGGCTGGCTCAGAAACTTTTTGGATGGAAGAAATCATCGGCCGTCAACCCATCCAACGCAACAGGGAGGCAGAATTTTCTACCCGAGGAGTGGAGGTCGCTAAGTTAAAGGCCAGATTGGACGCAGCCGCCAAGAGTGCCGAAGAAGTTCTATCCTCGCTCACGGAAACCCAATTAGAGGAGAGCCGTAAGTTTCGAGATCGCCCGGTATCGGTCCGCTGGTCCATTTTACATGTCATTGAGCATACTGCAACGCACGTCGGGCATATGCAGCTCACCCGCCAACTTTGGCTGGCGAAGCCCCGAAAATGAATAAATTGGGAAGTTTTTAAAGCTCACTTGGAAACGAAAAGTATGGTGGTGGATCCCCAAGAAAAGAGAAAGAGAAAACGTGCAGAAAAGCGCAAAGCCTATCGCCAAAGAAGGCAGCGCCTGCTGCGCCGGCGGAAGGTTGAAGAATTTTCCTGGCTGGCGATGGGAGCCTTTGACCGCCAGGACTTTGCGACATCCCTGAACTGGGCATTGAAAGGGCTCAAGATTGATCCATACGACCGGGACACGATGGACCTGGCCATTGAATGCGCAGAACTTCTCAATGATGAATCCACCCTCTTTGCCCTTTTGCGCCAGTGCTGGGAAAAGGGAGACCTCGTGGGAGGAGCAGGACACCTGAGGTTGGGAAAATTGGCCCTGCAGCAGAAAGAATATGTCCTGGCCGAGAAAGTATTCCGAAAATTGCTGGCTCGCCCAAAAACCCTAGGGTGGCGCCTCCCAAAAACTCAGTTAAAAGAAGTAGAAGGGTATCTCGCATTCTGTCAAAGGATGCAACAACCCCCTCAAACAACAGTTGAAATCGGTGTACAGCAACCCCATGATTCAGCAGGGCCGACACCCCTGTCTTTTCCAGATGGTAGGATCCAAGCGGAGAAGGTAATAAACCTTGCCCCGGAAGATTCTCTGGAGCCAAAGGTTTTCTTTGAGTTGAACCACAATCCGATTTTGGAAGCGATAAAGGCAACCCGCAGAGCAGACCTGAA
>JACRCA010000293.1 GCA_016234425.1 Deltaproteobacteria bacterium
CCTCTTTCAATTTTTCCATGGCTTGTTCTCTCAACATAAATTTCTGAATCTTGCCGCTCCCGGTCAGAGGAAAATCTTTGACGAAGGCGATGTAACGAGGAATTTTGAAATTAGCGATTTTCCCCTGGCAGAAAGATAGGATCTCTTCCTCCGTGGCGGACATCCCTTCTTTTAGCTCAATGTAAGCCATTCCCACTTCAGTTAACCGGGCATCCGGGACCCCGATCACCTGGGCTTGTTTGACTTTCGGGTGCTTAAGGAGAAAGCTCTCCACCTCTATGGCCGAAACATTCTCGCCACCCACGCGGAGCATCTCCTTCATCCTTCCGGTGAATTTCAAGTAGCCGGTCTCGGGATCGATGAGGCCAAAATCCCCGGTGTGCAGCCACCCCTGAGGATCGATGGCCTTGGCTGATTCCTCGGGTTTCTTGTAATAACCCTTCATTAGGTGGAAGCCGCGGACGCAGATTTCCCCTTCCTTGCCCGGAGGCAGGGTTTCTCCAGTCGCAGGATTGACGAGTCTCACTTCCGTTTCCGAGTGCGGCAGGCCGTGAAGGTTGCTCCGGCGTTCCAGCGGATCATCAACGAAAGTTGTGGTTACGTTCGGGGATGCTTCGGAGATCCCATATACGTTCAGAATTTTGGTCATCCCCATCTTCTCGTAGATATTTCGCACGACCTCTGCCGGTCCAATGGCCCACCCCTTTTTTAGCGAAGAAACGTCGTGGCGGGAAAAGTCCGGATGCTGGTACATCATCAGGAAGTGGGTCTCAATGCCGTTCATAGCTGTGCATCGCTCCCGCTGCACGACCTTCAGGCTTTCCCCAGGGTCGTAAGTTTCCAGGAAAGCCATGGAGGCGCCGTGAGTGATAACCGATAAAGTGGAGATGACTGCTCCCCCCACATGAAAGAAAGGGAGAGGACAGAAGAGACGATCTTGAGGGGTTAGGGTCTGCCGCTGGCCCATGCCGAAGGCATTGCGGATGACTCCATCGTGGCTGAGCATCACTCCCTTGGGAAAAGCTGTTGTGCCAGAAGTATATTGAAACATGATTACGTCGTCAGGATGGACCTTTTCCATCTGAGATTTCAGTCTGGAATCGGGAGTAGCTTGCCCGACGGCCAGGACTTCGGAAAAAGAGAATGTTCCCGAAATTTTCTTCTCACCGAGGATGATGACACTCTTGAGCAGAGGTAATCTTCGGCAATCAAGTTTCCCTGGAGATTGGCTTTCCATCTCCGGGCAGATTTCCAAAAGCATGCCGGAGAAGTCAATATTCAGGAAATGATCCATCATCACCAGCGTGGTTGAATCTGACTGGCCGAGGATGTATTCGAGTTCATTCGTGCGGAAACGGGTGTTCACCGGTACGAGAACTACTCCCACCATAGCTGTGGCTAGTTGAGTGGAGATCCATTCAGGACAATTTCCCGCCCAGATGGAGACTTTGTCTCCGCGGCCAATCCCTAAGGCTATAAACCCTTTAGCCAGGGCCCGCGCCCTTTCCCGCAGCACCTTGTAAGAAATACGCTGGTCTTTGAAGATCAAAGCGACATTCTCTGGAAATCTTTCGGTGATTTCGTCAAGAACTTGCCCCAACGTCTTCTTAACCCAATCGGCCACGCTTCCCTCCCTAAATAAGGTTCATTTATTCTACATCCTTTTTAAGATCGAGGAGAAAATAATGTTGCCATTCCGCGCCTTCCTTGTTATTTTAGGACATGAGGAATGGAGATAGAAAGACCTTTGGTTGCGGAGCTCTCCTCCATCTCCTGATCGCCTCCCTATTTTTCATACCCTTTTCTGCATTTGCATCGCCTGCTCAGAAACCTCAGAAACAGGGAGTCTACCATACTGTGACCAAAGGAGTAACGCTCTACCGCATCAGTCTGGCCTACAAGGTTCCCATCGCTAAACTGATTGAAGCCAATGGTCTCTCTTCCCCATCGGCCCTCAAGGTTGGCCGCAGCCTCTTTATTCCCGGAGCTAAAAAAGTTCTCCATGTTGAGCCATTCGTTCCCCTGTCATCTTTGGAAAGAAAAGATCTGGAGCGCTCCTTAGAGACTGAAGATAAACCGGTTGCCGGCGCACCTTCCATTGAGCGCCCAGCGGAGAAACCTCCTTGGTTCGGAAAAGAGCTCGATATTATCTGGCCCATCCAGGGAAAGGTTAATTCCCCTTTTGGACGCAGGGGTAAAAGATTTCACGCCGGGATTGACATCGCCTCTCCTTCTTACCAAGAGGTCAAAACTGCCATGGACGGAGAAATCCTCCTGGCGCGCGGCTCCCAAAAGGGGTACGGAAATGTGGTTGTCATAGGGCACGATTTGGGTTTCTCAACCATTTACGGGCACATGAACGTGATCATTGCCAAAGAAGGGGAAGCCGTGCGCCAAGGCCAGGCCATCGGGGGCGTGGGCAGCACGGGAAAATCCACCGGCCCCCACCTGCACTTCGAACTAAGGCATGACGGGCGTCCTCTTGACCCGCGGCCCCTTCTGCCCATGACCATAGAGGAACTCCTGAAAAAAGCATCGCAGCGGAAGAAATAAGGAAATCAATTCCATATTCCTTTGCCACAGAGGTCTCAGCGAGCACAGAGTAATTTTAGAACATTCTCATAATTAATCAGTTGGTCCTTAGATCAACATTTTTCCCTTAAGATCTAAGAAAAGGTTTGTCGCCCTATTGAATTCAATATATCAATCTCTTTGACCTCGGTGTTCTCTGTGGCAAAAAATCTTAAGGAGAATTTATGAAACTCGATTCTGATCTCTATGCTTATCCATGGAAAAGTATGCAGGAGAATAACTGCAACAGTTACGTTATTGGGGGAGAGATGCCCATTCTGATCGACCCGGGCCACCAGCACTTGGTCAAGAATTTGATCACCCGGATGGAAAAGGATGGGAATCGGTTGGAAGACATCCGCCTGATCATCGCCACTCATATCCATCC
>JACRCA010000305.1 GCA_016234425.1 Deltaproteobacteria bacterium
AACGTCGTCTTCCCATGATCAATATGCCCAATCGTCCCCACATTCAAATGCGGCTTCGTCCGCTCAAACCTCTTCTTCGCCATGACTCCTCCTTTGCTTCAGGTTCTGGCAGATATATGCCTCAAATTCTTCTTTGGAGCCCACGACCGGGATTGAACCGGTGAACCTCATCCTTACCAAGGATGCGCTCTACCGACTGAGCTACGTGGGCATGGAGCGGGAAACGGGATTCGAACCCGCGACCCACAGCTTGGAAGGCTGTTGCTCTAGCCAGCTGAGCTACTCCCGCCCGGAATTTCCTTCGGAAATTACTATTAGCTCAAAGCTGATAGCTAATAGCTTGTTCGCTGATGGAGAGGGGAGGATTCGAACCTCCGAAGGCTTCCGCCAACAGATTTACAGTCTGTTCCCTTTAGCCACTCGGGAACCTCTCCACTGACCTGTTATCAGCCTTTAGCTTTCGGTTTTCGAAAATTGAAAGCGGAGAGCTAAAAACTGAAAACTTTGATGGAGCTGGCGATGGGACTCGAACCCGTAACCGGCTGATTACAAATCAGCTGCTCTACCGATTGAGCTACGCCAGCGAGCCGGAAATTGGGTAAAAAACATTTTATAATACCTTATTTTTATTTCCTTTGTCAATATATTTTTCATTTTTTAACTACCTGCTTCACCCATTCTAAATATTTTTTTTCCCCCCCTTCCACCTTTAAAAAAATAATCTCCGGGACCGTATAGCTGTGAACCTCTTTAATTTTATTTATTAATTTTTCTAATTTCCCCTCAGCCGTCTTGATCAATATCACCACCTCTTTCTCTTGGCACAGCTTCCCTTCCCAGTAGAAAAACGATGTCACCCCCCGAATTACATTGGCGCAAGCAGCCAGTCTTTCTTCCACGATCTTATGCGCTATTCTTAGACCTTCTCTTTCTGTACCCGCGGTAGAAAGAATTAACCAAGCACTCACCGATCCATCCCCTCCTTTTTTTGAGGTTTTTTGAGTCCGGGGCTTATTATTCATTTAACCTCTTTTTCTGGGCCGCCAACCCTTTGGAGAAGACTCGCAACATGATTTCTTGCATTTCTGGGTCCCGGATTCCAGCCAAATTTTTGTCCATTCGCTTCCTTTCAGTATCGCTCAAAGCCGTAGATGGCCCCTGGGCGTCTATTTCCTTTTTCTTTCTCTCTCCAGGGGCAATCTCTCCTACATAAAATCGGATGTCCTGCAAAAAATCATTGGGCATATTTTTTTGTAACTTTTTGATAATCAATCCTTTCATAAATTGAAGTTGTTGCATCCAGACTGAATTTGTGACCTGCACCTGCAATATTCGATTTTTCACTCGGATAGGCCTAGTCTTCTCGGCTATCGCATCTCCTACAGCCCTATCCCAAGAATCCAAAAGCTTTTGTTCTTGCATCCTCCGGCTCAGGCCGGAAATTTTCAAAAAAGGCCCTAAGGCTTCCCCCCAGGTTTTTAGACTCCTTGCTTTTTTCTCCATCTCTTAACCCTCGGCTGAAAAAAATCAGGCCCCCGGGTTGGCATTTTTGGTCCTCACCATCCTTATCCAGCCCCCTCATTGAGGTGACAAGTATCGTTGAAAGACCGCAGGATAGCTCCTCTTTCCGAGAACTCAATGACATTCTTCCCCGCAGCATCTTGGCGAAACCGCCTGAAACAATGCAAAGGGGCCTCCAGAACCCGGCAGAGGACCACCTGATTCACGAAGCTATGAGCCACCACCACCACCGTTTCATCGGGAAATTCTTTGATGATCCTCTCAATTGCAGTCCAGGCCCGGTTCTGCAGATTCCCCAACGACTCGCCTCCGGGAAGGCAAGTCGACTCCGGCTCCTGAATCCATCTTTTTAAAAACTGCGGGTAATTTTGCTTGAGTTCTTCGACTGTCAGACCTTCTAATGTGCCTTGATGCAATTCTCTAAGTTCTTCATCGATGGATACAGGGCAATCATGGTAGCGGGCGATTTCTTCCGCCGTCTGCCTCGCCCGAATTAACGGGCTTGTGTAAACGGCCGCCAGAGTCTCTCCTTTCAAGGACTTCGCCAAAGATTGAGCTTGCCACCTACCCTTTGAACTAAGTTCCATGTCCGAAATGCCTTGAAATTTGTGAGTTTCGTTCCATAAAGTCTCTCCGTGGCGGACCAGGATTAACCGCATAGAATTTTTTTCCTTTTTTCCTCGATTAATGGGGGAAACTCCTAAAGGGTATCCTTGCCTTCATGGGGGTAAGCCATCCTGGGGGCAAGTCTTTTCACAATCCAGGCAAGCAGTCTCACAAGGTTCGATATGGATGATAGTCTGGGAGCGGGGAAATCGGCCTTTTATATCTTTTTCAATATGACTGCATAATTGATGAGCCGTCGGCAAGTCCACGGTCTTGGCTAAAACCAGATGTAAATCGATGTACCGTTCCCCTCCAGCCTTTCGGGTGCGCAGGTTGTGAAACTCGACGAATTGGTTGTAATGCTCGTGAATAATAGCGCGAACGACTTTTTCCTCATCTTGGGGAAGTCTCCGATCCATAAGATCTTGTAATGCCCTACCCATCAATCCCACAGAAGCTTTAAGGATAAAAAAGGCCACGAAGATAGCGGCGATGGGGTCAAGGGCCTCGATTCCGGTTAAGGAGATCAGCACCAACCCAGCAAAAACCCCTAAGGATGTGTAAACGTCTGCGCTCAGATGAGCAGCATTCGCCTCCAGGGCAAGGGAATCTGTCTCTCGCGCAACTTTTATGTTATGTCGGTATACCAAGTAGTTGACAGTCGCGGAGATAACCATAACTCCTATGCCATAAAAAACGAATTGCAAGGCCTGGGGGTGAAGCAGACGTTCAATCGACTCCCAGATGATATATATCCCCGCCACCGCAATCAGGGCCGCTTCCACTAACCCAGATAGGCTCTCAAATTTTCCATGTCCGTACGGATGACCTAGGTCTGCCGGTTGATTCGCCTTGCCCACAGCGAAATAGGCGATTAGCGCCGAGACCAGATCCATAGCCGAATGGATGGCCTCTGAGATAATGCTGATGGAATTAACGGCTAATCCCACGACCACCTTGAGAAGAATGATGGCGATGTTAGAAAGAACCGAAAGAAATGCTGCTCTCTGCCTGCTGTCCATCAACGGTTTTCCCCCTGGATCCCAAATTTTTTCCCGGGGGCTGCCTCCGCACCCCGTACCCGTACTCGTTTGCGGGGTCCTCTGTGTCCCTTAGTAATTTCTACCTGAGAGACGGATACCCCTAAGGCCTTGGCCAACACTTCTCGGCAGAGACGATTGGCCTCCCCTCCAACTGGCGGGGCAGCGGTGGACGGGTCACTTTTTCCCTTCATTCATCCTCTCCCGACTCAGGTTCACCAGCATTTTCTTTACTATTCGCCAACAGCTTTCGATGCAGTTCAATGGTAGCCTCCAGGGAAGCCTCGAATTGGGCCCGCTGGCGCTTGAGTTGGTTGATCTCTGCCTCTATGTGCAAGGCTTGGGTTTGGGCGCTATCGATAATCCTCCGGGCATTCAATTTGGCCTCTTCGATGATCGTTTCTGCTTCTTTGCGGGCATTGTTTCTCATCTCCTCGGTGATGCGCTGGACGGAGACCAGCGTATCGCGCAATTCTTTCTCGGAAGCCTCAAGTTCATTAATCCTGGCCAATTTACGGCGATCTTCTTCCTGGAGTTTACTGTTTTCCTTCAGCAGCTCTTCAAACTCACTGGCCAGGAGATCTAAAAAATTATCCACTTCCACCATATCGAACCCTCTGAACCGTACCCGAAACTGTTGTTGCTGAATATCCAGCGGCGTGATCTTCATGGACCCGTTCCTCCTCTGCTTCCTACTCGAGAGGCCCCATCTGAAGCTGCCTCAGCCCTGCAGAATTTCAATCACCCTCGGTCAGGCGGCGACTTGCGGAAACTAATCCAATTCCCTCCTGGCCTAAAAATTTCTTCATTTTCCTGTTTCATAGTAGGCAGTCTACCGGTAAAAGTCAAGCCCACTTTGGCAGACCAGGGAGTAAATTCGCTAAGTTTTGAGACCCCAGCTAAATTGGGAGTTGACTTTGCCCCCGGCCATTCAGTACACTCCCCTTAGACTCGCAAAAGCTGATCCAATTTGGCCAATCCATTCGCCGGAGGAAAGCATGGAAAAGCCCCTGGGCATTATTGGTGGAGGAAACATGGGAGAAGCCTTGATCGCCGGACTCATCCACTCAGGTCTTCTCTCCCCTGCAGAAATTCTTTTTTCCGAACCCCGCCCTGAGCGGCGAGCATACTTGCAAGAAAAGTTTCGGGTCTCTTTTGCGGAAACCAACAGAGACCTCGTTACCCGGGCTCCCACGTTGATTCTCGCGGTGAAGCCCCAGTCAGTTCCCGAGGTGTTGGCGGAAATAGCCCAGTCCTTAAAACCTCATCACCTGATAATTTCTATATGTGCAGGTGTACCCCTCGATTACATCCAATCTTTTATCCCTCGACCCATCCGGATGGTCCGGGCCATGCCCAATACACCAGCCCTCATCCAAAAGGGAGCCACAGCTCTGGCCCCTTCTCCGGCAGCCCAGGCAAAGGATCTATCAACGGCTGAAGCCATCTTCCAGGCTGTGGGAATTACGGCCATCGTCAAAGAATCCCAAATGGATGCAGTCACAGGGTTAAGTGGGAGTGGCCCGGCATATGTCTTTGCGGTCATTGAAGCCCTAGCCGCAGGGGGTGTTAAAGAGGGGCTTTCCCAAGATGTGGCTTTGAACCTCACGACGCAAACGGTCTTGGGAGCAGCCCATTTGATTCAAGCCACAGCCAAGCATCCCGCCACCCTCCGGGATCAGGTCTGCACCCCAGGAGGCACGACGATGGCTGGCCTCTATGCCATGGAAGAAGGAGGGTTCCGCTTAGCTTTAATGAACGCCGTCATCGCCGCTACGCAGAGGTCCAAGGAACTCGGGGAGGCCCTGCAAAAACTCCCTTCCTCTTCTCCTCCCGGTCGAACGAAGAAAATCGTTGACCGCCTCCATAAGAGTGCTCGCGGAGGGCTCAAGGTAACTCGAAAGCTTCACTGATCGCCTGCACAGCCTCTGGAAGAAGGGCCTCATCGATCACGCAGGAAAGAGAGGAAATGGATGTGCTGATGGCCAGGATATTTATCCCGGCATTCCCCAAAGCGGTGAACATCGCCCCGGCAATGGATGGCTTTTCTCGAAAATGTGGACCAAAGATGGAAATGATCCCCACAGGGGAGTGGTGGGTCACGCCTCCTGAGCCTATTGATAATTGCACATAATTTAAGATTTTGAGAGTTTCTTCTAAGTCCTTCCGATCGACGCAGAAAACCGTATTTCCTCGCCCGTAGACATCAGCGGATTGCACGATGAATTGAACGTTAATCCCTTCTTTTCCCAAGGCACCGAAGATTTTGCCCGGTACTCCAGTTTGATCCGGGATGGACATCACCCCCACCTGGGCCAACTGCTTGCTCTGAATAATCCCCCCAATCTTAACTTTTCCCATGGCCCAAAAATCCTCTGACTTTCCCTTAAGAAAAAAACAATTTTACCGCGCCTATGGTAAACATTGTTTCCGATAAAGTCAATCGTCCTTATAACCTGCGGATTACCCGGCAGAGAAGATTTGCCGAAAATTTCTCGGAATTTTTGGGGGTGGCGAAACGCGGGCGAATATTTCTTGACGGTTCTCCATTTTTCCACAGTTTTTGTGAAAAACCTGTGAATAAAATAAATGGGCTTTCGCAATAATGATTTAAAATCAAGTCCTTTTCCAATTTGCCCAATTTTAGAGCAAATAATAATACTTTATAATTTTAAGCAGATAGAAAATAGGGCCGGTAATCCTCTCCTGAATAAAAAATTTTTCTGGAAGCGTATAATTATCCACAGGGATAAATCAATTTCTCCCCCCAAAAATCTGAATTGGCCTGCTTTTTGACCTCACAAAATTCAAAGGCTTATGAAAGGAGCTTTTTCCCGGGGCGGGGTTTTTCTCTTTTTCCAACGTTTCTATGGGGAGAGTTTACCCTGGGATTGCTTTCTATGCTTGCCAGGAGGTCTTCAGCGTTTTTATTCGATTCTGCATGCGTTGCGTAAGGTTTTGTATCTCGATCTGCAGGGTCCCTAAACTCTCGGGCCTTCTGGCGAGAATCTTCTCCACTTCTCCTTTCCAGTAAAGAATCGTTTCCATCTCCTTTTTGGCCATCTCTTCCTCAACTTTTTTTCTCATCCCCTTCAGCCAAGTTGCCTCGTCCATTCCTGCTTTCACTTCTTCATCTCCTTTTCCCCAAAACTAAAATAGAAGGATGAAAATGGGCTTTGGGGCATTTTTAATCTACCTAAAACAAGGGTCTCCTTCAAGGGGGAAAACTCCGGAATCTAAGAGGATGTATCCGTGGTTTTTGGCACAAATTTTTCCCCTTGACATATGCTAAGGGAAATCATAAGATTTTACTAGATTTTTATGTGGAGAATTTCATGAAAAGGACAACGGTAACCCTCCCCCGGGAGTTGGTCGATGAGCTGCTGGAGGTCACCCCGGCAAAAAACAAAACCCAGGCGGTCATCGTGGCCATTCAGGAACGCATCAAGCGCAAGAAGATGGAAACCATTAAACGCCTGGCTGGCCATGGGCGATGGCCCAACACGTCCAAGGCGTGAACCATGACTCCCCAAAAAAAAGGCCCTCTCGCCCTTCCCGTGCTGATCGATACACCCGTTTGGCAGGACTATTTCCGGAAGGAAAGACGAACCTTCCGAGAAATAAACGCGTTGATGGATGCCGGGAGGGTTTGCTGCTTGGATATAGTGGTGGCTGAACTTCTTCTCACCGCCAAAACGGAAGGGGAAATAAAGATCTTCCGGGATTTCACGCGCATCTTCCCCGTTCTCCGCGAACCACCCTCCGCTTGGGTGGAAGCCGCTTTTTTGGCCTCCAAGCTTCGCCGCCAGAGGAAGAGATTGTCTCTCCGGGACTGTTATGTGGCCGTCCTGGCCAGGACCCATGGCGTTGCCCTGTACACAACGAATAAAGCGCTCCAGCGCACCCGGAAGGCTATGAACCTCGGCCTAAAATTTTACTCCCCAGGGAAGGTTTTCCCATGAAGCCAATGAATGAAAGAAGAAGCGAGAATTGGGGGCCATTCCAGAGGGCCTTGCGGCTCTTACCCACCTCCAGGCGGGCCTGGAGGATCGGAGGCAAACTCCTTGGCTCGCTTCTTATGGTCTCTGTAGTCTGCGCTTCCCTCCTTTATGCTGCCAAGGGTAACCCCCGTTCTGCGCGCGCGGCCCTTGCCTGCCCGAAACAGGTGAGCGCGGAATCCGCTATGTCTCGTCATCCTTCGGCAAACGGGGACCCCCCCAATTTCGAAAAAATCGTGGAAGGAAAATACATCGAGGATCGCGAGTCCTATCGCTTTGTTTATACGGTAGGTCCCGCTCTCCAAGCCTCGGTGAGCGAAGTTTTGCGGGGTCACCGTCCGCCCTTCAGTGCTTTCGTCGCCATTGAACCAAAAACCGGAAAGGTATTGGCCTTGGCCGATTATTCCCGAGACTGCCCCGAGTTTGCCGGCCTTTGGCAACGGGCCACTTATCCTGCGGCATCGGTCTTCAAGCTGGTTACCGCTGCGGGGGCTCTCGAGAAAGGGCTTCTCAGTTACGACTCCCCCCTTTCCTTCCGCGGCAACCTCTACCGGCTCGGTCCCCAAAAGCTCGCCAGAAGCTCGAAGCGCGATCGGCGGACGAATTTTGACGAGGCGCTGGGAAAATCGAACAATGTGGTCTTCGGCCGGGTGGCTTCCACCCTCTTAGGGTCCCAGGCGTTGCGCCAATGCTCCGAGGCTTTTGGATTCAACCATTCCATTCAATTCGATTTTCCCCTGGATATGAGCAAGGCTTTTATTCCTGAGAGGCCATACGATCTGGCCCGCTGCGGGGCAGGTTTCGGAGAAGTTACCCTCAACCCTTTGCATGCCGCCATGATCGCTGCCTCCATTGCCAATGGGGGAATCATGATGAGGCCTTACCTGATCGAAGAGATCATCGATGAAAGTGGAGAGAAAGTGTACGCGGCCAAACCCGAAGTCTTGGCTCAACCCATCAGCGCCAAAACCGCGCTAGGTTTAAGCCGCATGATGCGGCGCACAGTGGATGACGGTACGGCTTCCAAAATTTTTCGTCGTTACGGGAAAGACCTGCTAAAGAAGGTATCCATCTGCGGCAAGACTGGCTCCTTGAGTGGCGATAACCCTCCAGGCATCTATGACTGGTTTGTAGGCTTTGCCCCTGGGGAAGATCCCCAGATAGCTTTTTCTGCCATGGTGATCAACCACGATCGCTGGAGAATCAAGGCAGCCTTCGTTGCGCAAGAAGCGTTGAAGACCTTTTTCCGGCAGCCCAGCAATTGAAGATTCATTCCATCTCCCCTGTATAGGGCTTGCCGCACACCTTGCAAACGCCCTTTTCGTTAATGACACCGATGCAGGTCCCATCGCTGCAGAGCAGGCGCTTAGAAAAATCGATACTCTCTTCTTCCGGAGAGGAAAACTCCGGGGCAGACTTCTCCAGCTTGCCACCGCATCGATGGCAGAAGAGGCTCTCCTCCAGAACCTCAGATCCGCAAGAAGGACAGATCCGACTCCTTAAAGGGTGGCCACAATGAGGACATTTCATGAGCGAAAACTCCCGCAAAAATTTGAATTTCGTAGTATTGGAATTTTTACCATATTTATCCCGATTGTTCAATGCCCGGGGTTTTACCCCCGACGAAAATTGCCCAGGCTAAGGGTTGAGACCTGAGGAAGAAGGCTCCATGATCATCGATGCTCATACTCATCTCTTCCCGGATGAAGTCCGGAAAAAACGTTCATCTTTCTTTCGCCGAGATGAGGGGTTCCGGCTCATTTATGAAAGTGAAAAAGCACGCCTGGCAACCCTGGAAGACCTTCTGAAGGCCATGGATCAAGACGGCGTGGAGCGCAGCGTCGTCTGCGGGTTCCCCTGGAAAGACCCGGGGCTATGTCGGGAGGGAAACGAATATCTCCTCCATTGTGGGCACCGGTATCCCCATCGAATCATCCCTTTCGCCTGTCTTCCTCCCCATTCGCCCCGCCTGGCGGAAAGAGAGATGGAATGGAGCCTCTCTCGGGGGATGTGCGGAATCGGGGAGTTGGCCTTCTACCGCCGAGGAATCTCTCCTCGGGACGTGAAGCACCTCCGCTCCATCCTTGGCTCTCTTTCCAGATGGAGAATCCCTTTCCTCCTCCATGTGAACGAACCGGTTGGACATGATTACCCCGGAAAGAGCCTGAAAGACCTCCAGCCGATCTATCATCTCCTTTCGGCCCTTCCCGACGTAACCATCATTCTGGCCCATTGGGGGGGTGGTTTCTTCTTCTACGAGCTCATGCCCGAGGTCGCTCGCGTAGCCCAAAACGTTTTCTACGATACAGCAGCTTCCCCTTTTCTTTATAGATCCCAAGTCTATGCTTTGGCTGTCAAAATCGTTGGTTCCGGACGCATCCTCTTCGGCAGCGATTATCCTCTGATCCGTCCGGGCCGGTACTTCGAAGAACTCAAGCGCAGCCGCCTTCCGGCCCAGGTTCAGGCCAAAATCAAAGGCCTGAACGCCCACCGCCTCCTGTTCGGGGCAACAAGATCTGGTCCGGTCCAGGGGGATCATGTATAATAGATCAATCCCTTTTTTCATCCAAAAGAAACAAAGCCCATGATGAAAAAGATGTTCATCAATGCTGTAGACCCCGAGGAAAGTCGCATGGCCATCGTGGAAGATGGAATCCTGGCTGAACTGGTCATCGAGACCTCCCTGCAAGAGCTTTCCCGGGGGCATATTTACAAAGGAAAAATTGTCAAACTCGAGCCCAGCCTGCACGCGGCTTTCGTGGATTACGGGGAAGCGCGCCATGGCTTCTTGCCTTTTTCTGAGATCCATCCCGATTATTATACCCAAAATCGCCAAGAGAAACCGAAGGAGCCTCCCCCCCGGATTCAGGAGGTCATCAAACGGTACCAGGAAGTTCTCGTGCAAGTGGAAAAAGAGGAAACGGGCACCAAAGGGGCTGCCTTGACAACTTATGTTTCTCTTCCGGGAAGATACTTGGTGCTCATGCCTGGAAGTGACGGAGGCGGAATCTCGCGCAAAATTGAGAAAGAGAAGGAGCGCCAAAAGATCAAAGAGATCGTTCAACAGCTTGAGGTTCCCAAAGGGATGGGAGTAATCGTGCGCACTGCCGGCTTAGGGAAAAATAAAAGCGAACTGGGTAAAGATCTCCATTATCTCCTCCGCCTGTGGGAATCCATCCAAACCAAAGCGAAAAAAATGCCCGCCCCTTCCCTCATCTACGAGGAAGGCGACCTGGTGATCCGCTCCATCCGCGATTATTTCACCCCGGATATCGACGAAGTCCTCATCGACCATAAGGAGGTTTTCAACCAGGCCAGAGATTTTTTTAAGGCCGTCATGCCCCGATACCAGAATAGGATAAGGCTGTACAGTGAAAGGCGACCTCTTTTCTCCAAGTACGAACTGGAGAAGCAAATCGAAACCATCTACGGGCGAAAAGTTCACTTGAAATCCGGCGGCTCCATCGTTATCGATCCGACCGAAGCACTGGTGGCGGTGGACGTCAATTCTGGACGAGCCACCCAAGGGCGGGATATGGAGGAGACCGCCTTCAAGACCAACTTAGAAGCCGGGGGGGAGATTGCCCGCCAACTTCGCCTGCGCGATATGGGCGGGCTGGCGGTCATCGATTTCATCGATATGCGGGACCGAAAACACAAACAAGAGGTGGAGCGCAGTTTACGCCATGCCTTGAAACCCGACAAGGCTCGCATCGAGGTGGGGCACATCAGCCGTTTTGGCATCCTGGAGCTTTCCCGCCAGCGGCTCCGCCCGGCAGTCAGCGAAAGAAGCTTCCTCCCCTGCACCCGTTGTAGCGGCAGTGGTTTGGTCAAATCAACCGAAGCGGCTGCTTTAACGGTCCTGCGCAGGATTCAGGCCGGCCTGGCCAAAGGGGGATGCACCCAGGTCAAAGTGGAGCTTTCCGACGAGGTGGCCACTTACCTCCTCAACCAGAAAAGAGGTGAGCTTTTCCGCTTAGAAAAACAATACAACCTGAAAATCCAGATCATCGGGCAACCGGAGTTGCCGAGCCATCAATTTAACCTGGTGTTCTCCCGCCAAGAATCCATCCCCCGCATAGTAAAATCTCCGGATAAACCGGAAGAATTTCTGGCCCCCCTGGAAGAACAAGAAGGAAAAGTATCCCAGGAAGAGGCGGACCGTTTGGCCATTGAGGAACTGAAAAAGGAAACGAAAGAAAGCCTTCTGAAAAAATTCTTCTGGCCTCCTTCCTTTTGGCGGGGAATTCGCAAAACCTCTACCCCAAAGATTTCTCCCTCAAAGGACCAGGAAAAAGCCGCCGGAGCAATTCCCGGAAAGGTCCTCGATTAGAGGACCCCTACAAATTTTTTTTATCCTTTGGGGTTCGGGGGAAAAGCTGCGATCAGAATCCTCCGGTGACTTCAAGGCACTGGGCGGATACATAGTCCGAAAGATGTGGAGCCCACCCCAGGTCTGCACTGCCTGGCCCACAATGGTTTCGGCAAAGGAAGGAGCCGTGACGTCTCCGGGGACTGCGAGGCACTCTCCGCCAAAGGCCTTTATGGCTTTAGCCACCTCCTCGGCTGGTTGGGCATCTATATCGCTGACCACGACCTTGGCTCCCTCCTGGGCGAAGAGCAGAGCTGCAGCTCGTCCGATCCCGCGGCCAGAACCTGTAATAATCGCCACCCGATCCTTCAGCATCTTTTCCACGATCGTTCTCCTTTCATAGACAAAGAACAAAAACTCTTGGCCACAGAGAACACCGAGAACACAGAGCTAGATTCCTAATAAGATAAAGTAAAATCTTAGGGGAGAGTTGCGCTGTAAATTTGATTTTGATTGTTATTTTAATTTCTCTGTGTTCTCTGTATTACTAACTTGCAAACTCTCGAAATTTTGTTAAGCATAATCAGGCTGCAAGTTCTGAAAGTTTTGTAATTGGGATATGTTGCGTATGAAGAATGGCAGTAACAATTACCCGCCCTTTATTGGTCAGTACATA
>JACRCA010000301.1 GCA_016234425.1 Deltaproteobacteria bacterium
CAAAATTTATTAGAATCCCCCTGAATTTCGAGCTATTCAAACCCATCCTTATTCAATTCCAGGAAGGATAATTTTGCAACCATGCGCCCCACCCGATTCCAAAGGCCCTGCTTCTGGAGTAGTCGAAAATGAAAGGTGCTTTAGCCATGTGGAAAAACACCCGCATGATCATTCTGACCGCGGTCTGTGCGGCCATCTACAGTGCGGCGCTCATCACTTTCAAGACGGCTATCCCGCTCATCCCTGGTATAACGGAAGTACGCGTGGGCAATATTTTTCCTATGGTCTTCGGAATCATGTTTGGCCCAGCAGGGGCATGGGGATCGGCCATGGGCAACCTCATCGGCGATGTATTTGGTGGCACCTTAGGCCCTGGCTCTGCCGCTGGCTTCGTGGGTAATTTTCTGCTCGGGTACCTTCCCTATGCGATGTGGACCACTTTAGGGCCGTTCAACGAGAAATCGAGAGAATGGAATGGCCAGAGCTGGCGCAGCTGGACTATTTATTTTCTGATTTCCTTTATTTCCGCAGCTGCCTGCGCCGTCGTTATCAGCATCGTTGTAGATGCTCTGGGCATCGTGCCGTATGCCGTCCTGACTAAAATTATCACCCTGAACAATACTCTGGCCAGCTGGATTGGAGTGATATTGCTCACTACGGTATTCCCCACCACCAAACAGCATCTCAACCTCTTCTGGGCAGATATAATGGATGAAAGCGACATCGGTAAGCCCATTGCTGGCCTTGTAGGCGCATGGATTGTTACAGTGGCTTCAGTGATCGGGCTCTGCAGCGGAATGATTTCAAGCCTCCCCGTTACCACCATCGGTTGGCTTTCTGCGCTGGCGATCATCATCGGCAGCCTCCTGCTCTAACCTGGCATGGTCCCCTTTACGAGCACGGCCATTTCATTTGAAAGCCTGACCTTTACCTACCGGCAGAATAAGCATCCGGCCCTGAATGACATTCAGGGTGAGATTGGGGGCGGCAACTTCGTGGTAGTCATGGGACATGAAGGGGCAGGCAAATCAACCCTGTGTTATTCCACAAATGCTCTTATCCCCAGGTTTTTCCCCGGCCAATACCAGGGCCGGGTGGTGGTGAAGGGTCAAGAAGTGGCCAGGAAAAGGGTGGCCGAGATGTCGCGGCATGTTGGTTTAGTGCTGCAAGATTTTGAAGCCCAGCTTTTTTCTTCCAATGTGGAGCTGGAAATGGCCTTTGGACCGGAGAACCACCATCTGCCCCACCTGGAAATAGAGAGGCGGATTCAGCGCTATCTTTCTTTGGTGGGCTTGGAAAAGTTGCGACGGCGTGAACCCGCCAGTCTTTCAGGTGGAGAGAAGCAACGCCTGGCCATTGGTTCGGTTCTAACGATAGAACCTGATATTTTGCTGATGGATGAACCCGCCACTGACCTCGACCCCCAGGGGCGTGAGGAAGTGCTCTCCGTGGCCCGGAAACTGAAAGAAGAGGGTCACACGATCCTTTTGGTGGAGCATGAACCGGAGATTGCTGTGGGAGCAGATCAGGTATGGTTGATGCGGGATGGGCATATGGTGGCCCAGGAGTCTCCGGCGGTGATCTTGCCGGATATTCCTAAACTTGAGTCCTGTGGAGTTAAACCTCCCGCGACCATAGAATTGTTCTCAGCCATGGGTTGGCCAGGAAAGCCGTTGACGGTAGAAAGTGCCCTTTCCCTTATCGGTCAGCACGATCTGACCCAACGCCGCACGTTGAATTTCGAGGTGGGGCTTCCTCTCCGTTCCGGTGGAAAGTCCATCCTGCAAGCAGAAGGCCTGGAATACGTTTATCCCGCCTATGCGATTAAAGCCCTGCGAGGAATTGATTTGCAAATTCAAGAAGGAGAGTTTATCGCTATCCTGGGTCAGAATGGCTCTGGCAAGTCCACCCTGGCGAAGCATTTTAATGGCCTACTCAAGCCCACTGCCGGGCGTATGCTGGTTCAGGGGAGACCGACAACAGCGTACAGCCACAGGGAGATGGCTGAAAAAGTAGGATATGTTTTTCAGAATCCAGATCATCAGATTTTCGCCAGAACAGTCATTGAAGAAGTAGAGTTTAGCCTCAAGATGCTGGGTAAAGACTCCCAAACCATTCAAAAAAGGGTGGCCGAGGCCTTAGGGGCGGTGGGTTTGCGAGGGTATGAGAAGAAAGTGCCGTTTTCCCTGACTAAAGGTGAAAGGCAGCGGGTAGCTGTGGCCTCGGTACTGGCTGCCCAGCCCCAGGTGGTCATTCTCGATGAACCAACTACTGGCCTTGATTACCCTCATCAGCGGAGCATGATGGAAATGCTAAAGCGTTTGCATGGAAAGGGGCATACCGTAATTATTATTACCCATTCCATGTGGGTGGCTGCCGAGTATGCCAAGCGCCTCATCGTATTAAGAGATGGCTCCATCCTTTTAGATGGGCCTACGCGCCATGTTTTTTCCGAGGAGAAGAAGTTAGCCGAAGCCTCCCTCCGTCCCCCTCCACTGGTGCGGTTGAGCAATCTCCTGGGCACTCAAGCCCTCACAGTTGCCCAGATGGTTCAGGAACTGCGGACATGATTCTCTTCCTCTACCTCGATAGGGATACCTCGATACACCGCCTCGATCCCCGCACCAAAATAATCTCGGCAGGCATCATTTTTGGCATCTGCCTGTGTTTTAACCATCCTTTATACCTGGCTGCGGTCAGTGCGGGCATTATGGCTATAGCCATCTGGGCCAGGGCCCTGCCAAATATCTGGAAACTTCGATACATTCTAATTCTATTGGTAATTTTCAGCACGCTGTTATGGCCTTTCTTCGCCCAAGGGCCAACCCTACTGTGGTCCTGGAGATTCCTGCAGATAAGCCAGGAATCATTGCTTTACGGGATCGGGATGGGACTGCGTTTAGCCATGTTCGTCGTCGCTGGCCTGATATTCCT
Source organism: Deltaproteobacteria bacterium (assembly GCA_016234425.1). Taxonomy (GTDB): domain Bacteria; phylum Desulfobacterota; class SM23-61; order SM23-61; family SM23-61; genus JACRCA01. Next base: position 2,935 of record JACRCA010000301.1, read on the forward strand.
CTCGACAACCAGACATGAGGAATTCATCAACGGCCTCATTCGTATGGGAATGCCCTATCCCTTTGCTTTTGCCCTTTCCACTGCCTTGCGACTGGTGCCGACCTTTGTGGGAGCTGGGGCGACGATCATTCAGGCTCAGGTCTCGCGGGGTCTCGATCTGCAGACAGGAAATATCTTCAGCCGGGTTGGCAAATTCATACCTCAGGCCGTTCCCCTGTTCATCTATGCCATTCGCCACACCAATTATCTGGCCATGGCTCTGGAATCAAGAGGGTTTGACCCTCAATCTCCCCGCACCCTATATTATGAACCTCACCTGAGCCGGAAGGATTATGGAGTGCTAGTCTTTTTTGTGTTCCTTCTCGGTATTATGCTATGTATGCGTCTGGGATTATCCTTAGGTGCAGTGATGCCGGGGCGCCTCTAATTGCCCGGATGGGTTCCTGGGGAACTGGGTAGAAAAAGTGGATGCGATTAAGATCTTAGGAGGGGGAATTTCGGGGCTGACCGCTGCGATCAATTTGAAAAAAGCAGGCTGGGATGTGGAAGTGCATGAGAGCAAAAACTATTGCGGAAAAAATACCAAGGATTTCCAATTTTTAGAAAATTGGACCTCTGAGGAGAATGTCTTAGAGTTTCTAAAGAGAATGAACATCGAGGTGAATTTTTACCATAAGCCTATAAAAAAGGTGCAGATCTTCTCTCCAAATTTTAAGCAATATGAGGGATATTCAGGAAATCCCTTGATGTATCTGGTAAAAAGAGGCCCGCAAGAAAAAAGTATAGATCAATCACTGGAAGAACAAGCGTTGCATCAAGGAGTCAAATTTATTTACAACACGAAATTGAAAAAGAATGAGGCGGATATCGTGGCCATCGGGATTAAGAAGCCCAATATAGTTACCTTGGGGATCCTATTCAAATTGGATATGGAGGATAAGGCGGCGTTGATTCTGGATAATTGCCTATCCCCCCATTACTATTCTTATTTTATAGTTGACGAAGGGGTAGGGGAAATTTCTTGCGTCAGCCCATTTCAGGAAGTAAAATATATTAGGAAATACTTGCAAGAAACCATAAACAGATTTGAAATTATCTTCAGAATAAAAGTGGAACAGACCGAGGAGTTTTCTGCGGTTGGAAGTTTCGATTTTCTAAGAAAAGCAAAAATAAATCATCAGTATTATATCGGTGAAGCAGCCGGCTTTCAGGACTGTTTCTTGGGTTTCGGGATGGTATATGCTTTTAAATCTGGGTTTTTGGCCGCGAAAGGTATCATTGAAAAGGAGGACTTCGATGGGTTGTGGAATAAGGAATTTCTGAAACAATTATTGGTCGCGGAAAAAAATAGGAGGTTATTCAATACCCTCACCAACGACCATTACGAAAAAATTGTAAAATTATTGAATAGTAGGAATCCGCTCGTTAGAAAATTGCTGGGGGGGAATGATCTGCGGTTGATCATGAAAAAGATTTGTAACAATTCCATTTCCTTTTTCCTGAGGTATTTGATATTCCATTAGCTGTCCCCATGAAACCCCAGAGTTCGCAGAGAAATATTCCAGTTCGGCAAAAGAATTCCTACAGGGGATAAAAGGGGCGAGGAGCGCCCTGATAGAGGATGCTAGTCACGTACCGCAGGTTGATAACCCTCAAGCCTTCCTGCGGG
>JACRCA010000302.1 GCA_016234425.1 Deltaproteobacteria bacterium
ATGACCCTCCCGCAACTCCATACCAAATTCGTTTTTGGCTATCCCCATAAAGTATGTACCATTCCCACGTCCCGGCAGCAGGTCTCAGCCACAAGCGGTCAAATATGGGGGGGATGTGATTTACTTGATTTGTAATCTTGGGCCTGACTATAATACCTGAATCACATTCGGGATTTCTAATCTTGATGCTCTCGTAAAAAGTGAATTTCCCCTCCCCTTGCGGGAGGGGATTCACCCCGTGAAATTTTTTCTCTATTTCACGGGGTAAAGGGGAGAGGGATAAATAACGTAAAGGAATTCCTGAATTCTTCACCCTCACCCCGGCCCTCTCCCATCAAGGGAGAGGAGGTTTTTTGACTTATTACCAATCCATCAATCTTTGCGGGGCGGCAAAAATGCTGAATAAGCTATCTTCCCCATAGTCGAAGAATGAAGAGGCTCATTGAGGGAAAAAGACCATTGCGCAAGTGAGCATTGCTGGCCGGAACTTCGGCCGCAGAGGTTGAAGAGGGTTATGAAGTCCATTTTTGTAAATACTGAACGTTGTTTGGCCTGCAAGACCTGTGAGGTTTCCTGTGCCTTAAATCGATCTTCTTTATCCAGGCGACTTCCCGAAGCCATTTACGAGGCTATCTCGCCCCTATCTCGGGTAAGAGTTGAGCCCACCGGTACTGAAAACGGCTTCCCCGTTCAGTGCCGCCATTGCGAGGATGCCCCCTGTCTGGATTCGTGTCCTGCGGGCGCCTTATACCGAGATGAAGAGGGTCTGGTATTGCTCCATGATGCGCGATGCATTGGATGCTGGATGTGCATCATGGTCTGTCCCTTCAGTGCTCTTCAACCTTTCCGGCACTTTAAAAAGGTCATTAAATGCGATCGCTGCCAAGGGATGGAGGCTCCTTATTGCGTGGAGAGCTGTCCAACCGGTGCGTTGACTTTACTCGATGCGGAAGAAATAGCCAGGGGGGAATTGCCATCTCTAAAAAAGGGGAGCCTCACGGGATTGGGTTTTGTCTCTGATAAGGGCTTAGCAAAATCTTCCAACGGGCCAAAAAGATGAAAGGATCGGGACGAAATGGACAGGATCCATAAAAAGAGCGCCATCACCAAATCGAAAGAAATGATCTTGGCTGCCCATGAGCAGGGGGAGGCTCTTCTTTGGGGACGTTATGAGCAACAATTACCCCTCTGCGTCTTTACCGCTAACGGCCTGAATTGTCGCAAATGTTTTAATGGTCCCTGCCGCGTCAACCCTTTTGGAGATGAACCCAGCCGGGGTATATGTGGGGCCGATCGGGATCAGATCGTCATGGAAACCCTCTTCCAAGCGACCCTGGAAGGCATTCTCGAAATGGTACGTTCTGTATCGCTTCTGAACGGGAGCGGCCTGACCCAGGAGTTTCCCGACATTGCCCCAGACTTACCCTGGGAAACGCAGAGGAAACTTTCTGAGATGGGCCTTCTCCCAGTTCGCCAGGAGCAACTCTTCGAAGTTCAAAACAGCTACTTTTCTCACAAGGGCTATCTTTCCAGAACCATTAAGGACCTGACCCGGCTGGGATTAATCCAATATGGGTTCTGGAAAAAGGCAGAAGCTTTAGCAAATACTCTTCACCAGGATGAACCCCCTTTTGATGCCCTGGGAGCCAACATCCTGCTGGTGGGCCAGCCCCCATTAGGTTTAATTCACAGCCTGCAGAATCAACCCAGGGGAAAAGGGATCAATCTTTTTCTTGCAGGGGCGAAAATTATCCCCTCTGCTCCCGCAATGGCCGACCATGGAACTCCTGAACTGGCCCTGGCCATGAACCTGGATGCTTTGGTCATAGCTCCGAATTCTTCCTGGCCTGCCTTAGAGACTCTAACAAAGAAATTTGCCATCCCGGAAATTCTGATCGATGAAACGAAGTCCATAGATGAAATGACATCTCGAGCCGCGAAGCTGGCCCTCGGTCACAGACGAAATGCCTCCTACATCACTCCTTCGCGGATTACTCCAAGAACTTCTTCTCAAAAAATGGCCCGCTCATTTTTTGACAAGACCGATGAGATAAGAGAGGCCTTAGAAGCGGGGCGAATCCAGGGGATTGTAGTTATGCTGGGAGAGCCCAATGTAAAACAGACTTTCTTTGAGCGCACCCTGACCTTGATGGAAAACTGTCTCAGTCAAGGGTGTCTGGTCCTGTTAGGAGACGCCTGGGCGGCCCAAGCAGACCTCTTGGATGAGGAGCTGGCTAAAAGAATACCTGATCGACGATCATCGCAAAAGGCCTATTTTTCCTCTTATGAGATCCCCGAGGTGGTGGTCTTCCTGAAGGATTTGAGCCAAGGGAAAGCATTTGCGAGCATTCCCGCAGTGATCGCGTTTCCGGAGTTTTTCCGGGCCTCTACCTGGGCCACAGCCGTGGGCTTTTTATCTTTGGGGTTTGCCGTACAGATCGGCACCCCCCTTCCTTTCTGGGGAAGTCCTGCCATTACAGAGATCCTACTTAAGGATTGGCCGAAACTTTCTGGGGGAACCCTCCTGGCATCACCGAGCCTTCCCAGCAGCCAAGCGCAAGCTGAAGAGATCTTATCTTTTCTCCAGGCTCGCCAGGTGTAGGAGAGACAGATAGCCAAATGCCAGCTCGAACCAAAGAGGGAATTTC
>JACRCA010000297.1 GCA_016234425.1 Deltaproteobacteria bacterium
GGATCATAAGGCGTCAGTTCTTCCATCGGCAGGGGCGGGGCTTCAGCCGAGGATGCCCTGGATTCCTCCGCTCCCGCCTTTCCTTGGCGGAAGGTAAGTGGGGACTCTGCAGATATCCTTTTCCCGCCGATGCTCCCTCCTTCATCACCCTCCCGCCCGGTTAATAAGTGATCATTCGTGACCTCAAAAAGTGAAGGCAGGCAAGGGAGCAAATGCATTGACGAAACTCTGGCGCCAACGTATCATGGAATGAAACTGCGTGATTAGATGGAAATGGATGAACTCCTTGTCATTTCAGCGAGCCGGAGGACCGACTTGGTGGGTTGCTACCCCGGCTTCCTGGTAGAACGTCTCCATGACTTTCCTCCTGAGAAGGTACACTCTTTAGTCATATGGACAAAGAATCCAAGGAACATGGTTGGCGAGGGGCCTTTGAGAAAGACTCTCAGCGAGTACCGACAGATTTATGTTCATCTGACGATCACCGGTATGGGCGCAGGAGAATTTGAGCCGATGATTCCCCCTTGGGAAGAGGGTGTGGGTATGATTGGACCTTTGATTGAACTTGCGGGAAGTCCTCAGCGGATCTCCTGGCGGTTCGACCCCATCCTGGAAGCAGAAGGTCATGGGCAAGTCTATAGCAACTTTACTTTTTTTCCTGATTTAGCGGCGGCTATTGGCCCCTTTGGAATTAAGAGCTGCCGGGTAAGTTGGGTATCGCCTTATAAGAAGGCACTGGCCCGCTTGGCGGCCAAAGGCTGGCATCTCATAACTCCGACAATGAGCGAGAGATTAGCCCAGGCCGACATGATGACCCAGATTGCGCGAAAGCACGGAATGAGGCTTTATTTCTGTTGTATGGAAGGATTCCCAGTTTCCCACTGCATCGATGGTGAGGTGTTAAGCCAGATTCATCCTGATGGCCTGGGGTGTTCCAAAGAAAAAGCGAAAGGGCAGCGAGTGCTCTGCGGTTGTACAAGGAGCCTGGACATTGGCTGGTACTCGCTGCGTTGCCGGCATGGGTGTCTTTATTGCTATGCCTGCCCAAGATAAAAAATAGGCGATATGCAGAAGGGGAGAATGTCAGTTAACCCGAGAAATCCCGTTTCATTGAAACCTCATGGCTTGCTCGGCTTGAGCATCATGGGAGCCTCGGGAATTTTGCTCTTCTCTGGGCTGTCCTTCGTGAGTATCTATTTTACACCCTTGGTCTGGAGTGGTTATATCCTTTTTATCGATAGTATAATTTTCCGGAGAAAAGGGGCTTCCCTGATCCTCACCCGCCCGAGAGAATTTGCGCTCATGCTTCCCCTGTCAATTTTCTTTTGGCTGGTCTTTGAGTTTTATAACCTCTACATCCAGAACTGGCATTATGTCGGCCTTCCGGAGGCGATACACTTGCGGTGGTTGGGTTATGCCTGGGCTTTTGCCACCATCTGGCCCGCAATCCTTGAAACTGCCGAAGCTCTGGCAGGATGGCAGCGAATATCCAGTGGAAAAATCCAGCCCCTGCGCATCACAAAAAAACACCTATTTTTCTCTTTTATTTTTGGGGTTTTTTGCTTGGCCTTTCCGCTGATCGTTTCCCCCAATTTAGCCAAGTATCTGGCTGCTCCCGTGTGGCTGGGTTTTATTTTTTTCTTAGACCCCCTCAATTACTGGATGGGTAGAAAATCTCTATTTCGAGACTTGGAGGGGGGTGATCTGCGGGTTCTTTACAGTCTACTTCTCTCCGGCTTTCTTTGCGGCCTGCTCTGGGAATTCTGGAATTACTGGGCAGGAGCCAAGTGGTATTACACCATTCCTATCCTGGGGAACGTCAAGATCTTCGAAATGCCCGTTTTAGGTTACCTCGGCTTTCCCCCTTTTGCTGTAGAGTGCTATGTCATGTACTGCTTCGTGCGGAATATTTTTACCAAAAGGGCGAATTCCTGATGGATAGAATTTTTGGGCCCTCCGGCCTTCTGGCCCAAAAGATGAGTTCTTATGAATACCGCCCGGAACAGGCAAAAATGGCGCAGGGAGTGGAACGGGCTTTTGCCGAGGAGCGATTCCTCATTGCGGAGGCTGGAACCGGCACGGGAAAGACACTGGCCTACTTGATCCCCGCAGTCCTGAGTGGAAAGCGGGTAGTTATCTCCACAGGGACCAAGACCCTGCAGGAGCAATTGTTTTTTCGAGATGTCCCCTTCATGCAGAAGAAACTTGGCCTTCCATTCAAAGCTTCGTTCATGAAAGGAAGAAACAATTATCTCTGTCGGAGGCGATTTAAGCTTTTTTCGCGTCAGCCGTTGTTAAAGGCCTTAGACGAGGTTTCCCATTTTCAGGCCTTGAAGAAATGGGCGGCCAGGACGAGGACGGGGGACCGTGCTGAACTGGAGGAGCTTCCAGAGGAACTGGGGTTGTGGAAAGAAGTTTGTGCCCAAAGTGAAACCTGCCTGGGTCAAAGCTGTGAGTTTTTCGACCACTGCTTCATCATGCGCATGCGGCAGGAAGCAGCAGGCTCTGCTGTGATCATCGTCAACCACCACCTATTCTTTGCCGACTTGGCTGTGCGCATGAAAGGGTATGGAGAAGTTCTGCCGCGGTACGAAGCGCTGATCTTTGATGAGGCTCACCAGCTGGAAGAAGTGGCCACGCAATATTTCGGGACGACTGTAAGCAATTTCCGTTTCGAAGAGCTGGCCAGGGATATCCGCCGGGAAATGGCCGCGGCGAAGTTAAAAGATGAAGTGCTGCTTAGAATTTCGGGGGCCTTGCTTGACGGCGAAGACCAGTTCTTTGGCCTTTTTTGGGAAGGGGAATCCAGCTACCGACTGCGCGGAGATCGCCTGGGAGTAAAGGTGCAGGAATCAGCGGCCAAGTTGACCGCAGGGCTGACCTTCCTCTCCGCGCACATAGAGGGAATGAAAGAACCCCCCGAAGGACTGCGGGCCTTAAGCCGGAGGGCGGAGGAACTGAAAGGCCAATTTCAAGAGATCATGGGCCTTTCTGACGATCGTATGGTCTATTGGTGCGAGATAAGGGGGAGGGGGGTATTTTTACACTCCTCACCGATTGATGTATCATCTGAACTTGCCGACCAGCTTTACAGCCGGACGAAGACGGCCATATTTACTTCAGCTACACTTTCAGCCCAGGGGAACTTCTGGTTCTTTAAGGAGCGCATGGGACTGGGAAGAACGCTGGAAAATTTCCCGGAGGAGTTGATGCTGGATTCATCTTTCGACATGAGCTCCCAGGCTCTTCTCTATCTTCCCCAAAATTTGCCAGATCCCAACCACCCTTCTTTTATAACTCGGGCGGCTCAGGAAATGGAGAAGATCCTTAAGGGAACGAGGGGGAGGGCTTTCCTCCTTTTTACCAGCGTCAAAAATATGGAGGAGGCCTACGGTCTGTTGAAAGACCGACTTCCCTTCACCTGTTTCTTGCAAGGCCAACGCCCCAAGTCCACTCTGATCCAAGCCTTTAAGGAAGATGTCCATTCTGTGCTCTTTGCCACAGCGAGCTTCTGGGAGGGTGTGGATGTCCAAGGAGAAGCTTTGAGCTGTGTGATCCTGGACCGCCTCCCATTTTCCCGCCCCAATGAGCCAATCATGGAGGCCCGGCTGGAGAGAATCGCTTCGTCAGGAGGGAGTCCCTTCTGGGATTATCAGGTTCCTTCAGCCATCATTCTGCTGAAGCAAGGTTTGGGAAGATTAATTCGGACCCGTCAGGACAGAGGCGTGCTGGCCATCCTTGACCCCCGCCTTTTGACCAAAGGCTATGGGAAAGCTTTTTTGGAAAGCCTGCCCTCCTGCCCTATGGTGCACGATGAAGAGGCCATCGAGAGGTTCTTTCAAAGATGGTCAGAGAGATCATTGACTATGTGAAGGAGAAGTATTAGAATTATTTAGGAAGATTAAGGATTAGGTTCCCCAAGACGATATATTCAGATGGGTTTTGATCATTTGGATTTAGTTGGGAGGAAAGAATGGGAAATATTGCCGAAGATGAGCAATTGAAGATTCCAGATCTACTGCCCATGCTTCCGGTGCGCGATACAGTGATTTTCCCTTACATGATACTTCCCCTTTTCGTAGGTAGGGAGAGTTCGATTAAGGCTGTAGATGAGGCCTTGGCCAAAGACCGGATGATTTTCCTGGCTACGCAGAAGGTGGCCACGGATGACAATCCGACGCCCGAAAACATCTACACTGTGGGCACCGCGGCCATGGTCATGAAAATGCTCAAATTGCCCGACGGAAGGGTGAA
>JACRCA010000298.1 GCA_016234425.1 Deltaproteobacteria bacterium
GAGGAGCGGGCCCTTCCCATATGGATCGGCCATTTTGAAGCCAATGCCATCAAGGCGGAGATGCAAGGGCTTAAACACTTCCGTCCCCTCACCCACGATCTCACCGAAAGAATCATCCAGAAGATGAACGGAACGATCCAGCGGGTCATCATTACTCATCGCCAGGAAAATACTTATTATGCGACGATCGTGATCGAAAGGGAAGGCTCTCTCATGGAGATCGATGCCCGGCCGAGCGACTCCATTGTCATGGCTCTGAAGTTCAAGGCTCCCATATTCATCTCCACGGCCTTATTCAAAGAGATGGCTATGCCCCTGGGGGAGCAGAAGGGCATCGAGGAACGTTACGGCCTCACCATTCAGGACCTTACCCCCGCCCTCGCTCAATCTTTTTCCTATGGCTCAACACGGGGAGTTCTGGTTTCTGACGTCCGCAAGGGGAGCCGCGCTGAAAAGGATGGTATTCAGCGAGGGGATATCTTTGTAGAAGTGGGAGGACAGGCTATGGAGAATATAACATCATTGAAGGATGCCCTGGCAAAAAGCCAGACTCCCCTGCCGGCCCGAATTTTCCGTGAGGCCAATTTCTTATCTATTCTTCTCCATCCCAAGTAACCCCGCTTAGGGATCTTCCCGCCAGGAAGCATTATGGCCAATAAGAATCCTGCAGAATATACGATCGATATGGGCCCCATGGGCCCCATTGGGGAGGGTGCAGCCTTGATGTTAAGGGTAAACAGGAACTGCCCCTGGAACCAATGTCTCTTCTGCCCGGTTTACAAGGGGAAAAAATTTGCCTCCCGAAGTATCGCTGAAATCAAGAGGGATATCGATGCCATCCTTAGGCTTGCCGATTTGCTGGAAACAGTTTCTGGGAAAATGGGACTCCCTGGCAGGATAAAAAGGGAAGTCATCGGAGAACTCATCAGAAATTATTCGGAGATCTACGGAGAGTATCCCGTAAATGTAACAAGGGAACAATGGCTTGCTCTGCAAAGCCTCAGTAACATCGCCAACTGGTTGATTCACGGGGCTAAAAGGGTATTTCTGCAGGATGCCAATGCGCTATTCCTGAAACCAGGAGACCTCACCGAGGTTTTGCGGTATTTGAAAAAATCCTTCCCCACCATCGATACGATTACCTCCTATGCGAGGTCGAAGACATCTGCCCAAAGATCTCTTGCAGAATTAAGGGAGTTAAAAGAAGCTGGACTCTCCTGGTGTTTTGTGGGGATAGAGTCAGGGTGCGACGACGTGCTGGATTTTATGCGCAAGGGAGCAACAAAGAAAGACCACATTGAAGGTGGTCAGAAGTTGATGGGATCTGGAATCAACCTGGCCGCCTTTGTGATGCCGGGCCTGGCTGGGGATGACAGGGAACCGGCTCAAAAGCATATCCAGGAAACGATTGACGCCCTCAATGAAATAAGACCAACCGAGGTGAGAGTCCGAAGCCTGGCAGTTTTGGAGTCGGCTCCGCTCTATGCCAAATGGAAATCCGGGGAATTTAAGGCACCGAGGGAAGATCGAATGGTTGAAGAATTGAAAATACTACTTGAGGGGCTTACCTTTGACTGCACTTTAGAAACTCTTCAACTAACCAATGCTTTCACCCTGAAAGGAAAACTTGCGGCGCAAAGAGAGACCTGGCTCGAACAGATTGACCGCTACCAGACCTTGCCCCCCTTAGAAAAGGCTCGTTTTCTTTTGGATCGATATCTTTACGATGGGTATCTTACATTTGTCAGTTCGTGGGGAAAGAATGATTTTCGCTTGCAAGCCATGATTGCCGAGGCAGAGAGGAGTCTGGAGGAGCAATCTGACGATGCAATCGGAAAAGTGGAACAAGCAATATTGGCCATCAAATCCAAGGGGATTCCTTAAGAGGAAGGTTCTCGTAGTTTTCACTCCAGGCCCATCAATATCTTAAGCCGCTGCACCGCCCTGGGGAGCACCTCCCCAATCTTTTCATGAAAGCTCAGGTGAGCATAGCGGTCTAAAGGTGTTTCTCCTTTATTCATGATCACAAGCTTGGCCCCAGCACGAGAAGCCTCCCTGGGCATGTCAGCGGCCGGCGTTACAACGAGACTGGAACCAACAACGACAAAAAGATCGCTCTTCCGGGAATGTTCAAAAGATAAATAGAGATCTCTCTCTGGAAGGGGCTGGCCAAAATTCACCACGCTGGAGACCAGCGATCCTCCACACGGGCAGACCGTTTTCCCCACCGACCGATCCATGGTTTTCCCGCACCTTGTACACCGGAGTTTAGTGATATTTCCGTGTAATTCCGCCAGCAAGTCAGGCGGGATCCCTGATTTCAAATGGAGATTATCTACATTTTGCGAGATCAAGAATTTTAGCTTGCCGATTTTCTGCAGCCCTACAATTGCCAGGTGACCCACATTCGGTTCGACCGAATCCCATGGCTTGGTCATGGGTGGCGGGGGAAGCCCTTTATCCCGGCGAGTCCAAACGCCCTCTGGTCCCCGGAAATCTGGAAGGCCAGATTCTGTACTGATCCCGGCTCCTGTAAAGAAAACTGGATAACGAGAGTTATACAGCCATTTGGCCAGGGTCTCTATTCTCTGATCCAGGTCTTCGATAAAAAGCTTCCAGTCTCTCTTAGACATACATCAGCTTCTCTGAAACTAATTTCCATCGGTTTGGTTTAATGGCGTCTCTTGTGACAAGATCCACCGGCAGACCTAGAAGTTCCTCCAGGTAGTCTGCCAGATGAATAAATTCAAACCCCACAGGTTCTGCAAACTCCACCAGGATGTCCACATCACTAATTTCCGTCTGCTCTTCTCTTACATAGGAGCCGAAGACGCCGAGCATTTTCACTTTATACTTCTCACTCAACTCGTCCTTGTGCTTGGATAAGATTTTTTTTATTTCTTCAAGTTTTCTCATTTTCCTACCTCCAAATCAAAGGTCCCTTCAACCTTCGCGCCAACAAAGATACCTCTCAGCGCATCAAGAAACTTTTGCTCGCGTGTTATGTTCCCGAACCTAAAAATTATACCTCAACTGCCCTCCCGCGGCTACTATTCTCACCGTCCATCGCTATAGGGGAATCCCCCCGAATGAGACCACATGAGGAGTACACATGACCTTCAGGGCAGCGATTGTCGTACCCAAAAACCACTAAATCCCTCAACAGGGAATTCCCGATCCCCTCAGTGAGTCTAACCAAGGAAAGCGAGTACCTCAGGCCTTCTCTATTCGGCACATCAGAGCTGTGTGGGGCCAGCCTCCGATCTCAGGGCTGCAGAACTCTCGTTCATCAGGGCAAAGGATGTTGGCATTGGACTCGAAGACGCCAAAGGGTTCAGAGGGAGAGGTCTTCCTTTCAGGGAACCACCACCCATGCTGGACATCGGCCATCTGCGGATGGATAGCCTCGGAGAGATGGAGCTTCAGGCGGATCCGTCCCCGTGGGGAGACGACATAGACCCACTCCCCCTCTTTCAATCCAAGGTTCTTCGCGACGTCGGGATGGAGATTGACCAGAGGATCCGCAACGATCTTCCTGGCAAAACGGATCTGCCTCTGCTCCGAGTGGTACATCGGCATGAAGCGGCTTCCAGTGATGAGAACGAGGGGATAGTCTCTTTTGACAAGAGCGTTTTCCGGCGTTTCCAGGGGCTCCTGATAGGCCGGCAGGGGTCTCAGCCCCAGCTTTTCGAAAATACTCGAATAAATCTCAACCTTTCCTGATGGCGTTCCAAAGCCAAACTCTTCATATCTTCTAAAGCCCCTCTTGCCGAAGAGGCCATTTCTTTCAAGAAGGCCTTCGAAGGTCAAGCCGACAGGAGCAAGGCGATGATCGAAGGCCTCCTTCACCGTTGGCCAGGGCCAGTACTCCTCCTGCCCTAAACGGAGGCCGAGGCTTCTCCAGAACTGGTAGTCATCTCTGCGCTCATAAAGGGGCTCAACCCCTTTCGGACAGGCGATACAGAAGTCAGCAGAGAGCCAGAGCTCGTCCCTTTCCACAGTGGAGGCAGCGGGAAAGACATAGTCGGCAAGGGCTGCAGAAGGGGTGAGGTAATAATCGGATACGACATAGAGTCTGAGAGATTTGAGGGCCTCGAAGGTCTGGCGAGTATTGGGGAGGGAGAGGAGCGGGTTACTCGCCAGGGAGATCATGGCCGTGACGGGATAGGGCTTTCCTGTGAGGATCGCCTCCATGACCGCTCGCCCGTGCGCCACAGAGGTCATGTTCGCTTTGGGAGGATGCATGTAATGGGAAGGGAGCCGCTTGTTTGCTTGAAGGTTCATCTCCCATCCCGGGAAGCCAAAGAAGGGATATTCAGCAGCTCCAAGTTGCTTGGACCGCTGCTCCTTTGAAAGGGCCTCGTTGAGCTCCATCACGACAAAATCGATGATCGCGCCTACCGGATCAGACCAGCCGAGGAGTTCTCCTCCTTCGACATCGAGATTTCCAGTAATGGCCCGGAGGATTGAGCGGGCCCTGGCCGATTGGCTGGCATTGAGGCCCTGTTTGTCGATGCCAAAGCCCCAGGAAATCACTGCGGGTTTGTTCTCGGCATAGAATCGAGCCGATTCGATGACCTTATTAGGTTCAAGCCAGGTGATGGCAGCGACCTTTTCAGGAGTGTACTCGGAAGCAGCATTTCTTAACTGGTCAAATCCAACGGTCCATTTTTCGACAAAATCTCTGTCAAAGAGGCCTTCTTTAATGATGATTCGAATCCACCCGAGCATGAGGGCCAGGTCGGTTCCTGGACGGATCTGGAGCCAAATATCCGCCATCTCAGCCTCCGCTGTCCGTCTCGGGTCGACCACAATCATCTTCATCCCCGCTTTCTTTCTCTCCTGGATTGCTGGGAATAGTAAAATCACATTCGACTTTGAAGGGGCACTCCCCCAAAGAACGACACACCTTGTCTTTTTCAGGTCTCCCCAGGCAAAACCGCCATAGGTGGTATATTCGACGGCCTGGCTAGGGCACATGCAGATATTGTTGGCTCCGCACATATTTGGAGAACCAAAGAGGTTAAAGAAGCGCCTCCCGTCCCAATGATAGGTCCTGTAAGTTCCGTGGGTAAAGGCCAAGGTCTCGGGCCCATATTTCTTCCTCAGGGTTTCGAGGCTTTGAGCCACTACGTCCAGAGCCTGATCCCAGGAAATTCGCTCCCATTTTCCTTCACCCCGCTCTCCGGTTCTCTTGAGGGGATAGTTCAGTCTGTCGGGATGATATAGATGGTCTATCATCAAGGTTCCCCGGGCGCAGATTCTTCCCCGAGAGATGGGATGCTTTGGATCGCCTTCGACCTTCACAGCCCTTCCATCTTCGATATGGAACAATAGGCCACATCTTGGATGACAGAGGCCGCAATATGTCCTCCTCGTCTCGGCCATCGAAGACCTCCTTAACCTTGTGTTCCCCTGATCCTTATGAAGGCAACACCCCTGGCTGAACCACTCAGGTCCAGCCAGGAACCGCTCCGTGATTCAGATGCCGACCTTCAAAGGTCTGTGGGTCTAACGCCAAATTTCCCAGTCGGATCGCATCCACTTCGTTCGTAGAAGTAAGGGGGGTCTGTATTTCGATCTGTTTTGATTCCCGGTCGATTTCCCTGACGATTCCCAGACCGACGGTAAATCCGGCCGCATTTTCCAGAGCGACCAGATGGCCCAATTCGAAAAAAGGGCCGGGAAATATGGCGAATCGCGGCCAATTCATTCTCAGTAGCTGGGAGTTAGTAAAATAGTTGGCGAATTGATTGGTCCGGTAGCCCCGACGAGTTGCTGGATCACGCCTTCTTGCGGCCGGAGAGGAGCTGAGCTCTATCACCTGAACCCGGTGGCTGCGCCGCAGAGGAATCAATAAACGCTCCAGCTCTTGCTCCCGCTGGATGGCAAATATGAGCGTGGGACGCAGCACTTCAATTTTGGCGAGTTTCAGATTACTCCCGCCGCCAACCGGGCTCACAAAGCCGCTGGTATCATGAATGATCGCCTGCGCCCCATCTTCCCGTGCCGCCGTCGTCAAACGGAACGCGCCTGTCAGCATTGGAAGCATGTGCCCCCTGGGGGAGACTGATCCCACAAAGCTTCGCCAAATCCGACCCTGAGGCGGGAATGATGCATCTCCCCTGGCATTCAAGGCCAGTGTTAGAGTAGCTGGCGGCCCTAAAATGCTTTGGCCTGGATCGCCATCGAGATAAGCCACATAAGCCGAGCTCGCGCAAATTCGCCTGTAGAGATACTGAGCGAAAGTGCTCTTCCCTACATCCGGTGCCCCCAAAACCATCAGGATTCCGCCGAGCCGCGAGAAATCCAGCCTTTCCCAGGCAGGTGGAATATTCAAGGCCTTGTCCATCATGCCCGTTTGACAGGAACCTTGATCTTGACCCGCCATTATTTTTTCATTACTCAATGTTTAATCCCTAAGGCATTTTCACAAACCAGACCGGAAAACTTTCTCGATTTCCTGTTCGTCCTCGCTTTGCCCTTTAGGATTTTCATCTCACCTCCTTTTTTCCGAAAGAGTATGACGTTCCCTGAAGGAAGGAAAAGACTCTACTTTGGGCAACTGGAAAGAATGAAGGGGCCGATCTTCGATCGGATATTTTCCGAAGTGGCGAATGGCGGCAATGGCTGCATGGACGTTCTCGGGAACAGTGTTGATCGAAACGTCGTTAAAGAACATGATGAAGCGACCAGACCTGGCTCCCGTTAACACATAGCGGCGACAGCGGTCTACGATCTTTTCGATGGGACCATTCTGGAGAAGATTCGTATCCAGGCCTAACATCAGCGGCATATTTCTTCCTCTGGCGAATTCAGCGTAAGGTTCAGGACCCGTTGCCGCC
>JACRCA010000033.1 GCA_016234425.1 Deltaproteobacteria bacterium
AAGTAATCGAGGAAGGATTGAGATAAATTACTATTCTCAAGACGAATTGAATCGGATTATCGACCTGCTGCGCAGGTGAGAGGTTTTAGAAGGGAGGATAGGGTCTGAGTAAGAAAAATAAACCGAAAGAAGAAATCAACACCATCTTGGGATGGGGAACGCAGTTCGAAGGCAAACTAACCTTTGAAGGAGCAGTCCGGGTGGATGGAAACTTCATCGGTGAAATCCGCAGCAATGGCACATTGATCATCGGTGAGAAAGCCATTATTCGGGCAGACATTCAGGCCGGGGTGATCCTGATACATGGAGAAACCCATGGAATGATCAGAGCTAAAACCCGGATTGAAGCGTATTCCCCGGCCAAAATCTATGGCGACATCCACTCCCCAATCTTAGTCTTTGGCGAAGGAGTGATCTTCCAGGGTACTTCGCACATGTCTGGGGAACCAGAAAAGATGGAAGAAGTCGGTGATCCGAACAAAATAAGCTAAGATAATCCCGAAGAATTTTCATTAATAACTCCACGGGCAAAAGAAAGATGAGTGGATGATGGAGTTAAATTTCACCCTGATTGTTCAATTGGCTATTGTTCTAAGTTTGATGGTTGTCTTAAGCCAGGTGGTTTTTAAGCCCTTTTTGCATCTCTTGCAGGAAAGGAGAGAGCGAGTTGAGGGGGCTGAAAAAAGGGCTAAAGAGCTGCGGCAAAGAACGGACGAGCTGATCGAGCGTTATCGAGAAGCTATTTCTGCAGCTCAGGCCGAAGGGACAATGATTCGGGAAGAAATCCGCAAAGAGAGTTTGGCAAAAGAAATGGAAATTTTGCAAAAAGCAATGGAGGAAGCCAATCGGATAATCCAGGAGATGAAATTAAAGATCAGTGACGAGGCTATCCCGGCACGAGCTGGCCTCCGGCTTCACGCCCAGAACCTCTCTCGCGAGATTGCCGAAAAAATTCTGGGGAGAAGGCTGCAATGAAAGGACGGCCACTTCGATTCTGCTGCGGTCTACCCGGAATTCTTTCGCTACCCTTTTCTCCAAACAATCTTTGGGCTGCCGGCGGTAGTGAGGGGATTACTGGGGAGGTCTTCTGGCAATTCGTCAGCTTTGTTCTTCTGCTCATATTGTTAGGCTTTATTCTAAGAAAGCCGTTGCGGGCATTCCTTATAAGAAGGCGGGAAGAGATTGAAAAATTTCTGGAACAGGCTGCCAAAAAAGAGGGAGAATCGCGAACCCAATTTCTGGAATGGGAAAGGAAGCTGAATTCGCTGAGCCAGGAGATCACGGAACTCCGCCAAAAAATCTCCCAGGAGAGAGAGTCGGAGCGCCAAAGAATCACGGAGCGAGCCCTGGAAGAAGGCGGCCGGATTAGAGAGCAAGCTCAGGTAGTCGCTGAGCAGGAGGTAAAGAAGGCGCGGGCCACTCTGAAGAAAGAAATGGTCGACCTTTCCGTCGAACTGGCGGAGAAGCTCCTGAAAGAGGCCACCCAGCCACAGGATCAGGAGAGGCTGGTTAAGGAATATATCGGAAAAGTGGGGGAGTTTAGATGATCAGTCTTACTCTGGCCAGAAAATATGCCCGGGCCCTTTTAGATATTGGCCGGCAAGAGGGAAATTATGAAGTTTTGGGGAAGGATTTGCAGAAAATCGCTGATCTGCTCAAAGAGAACAGGGAGCTCAAGGGTATTCTATTAAGCGCAGCTTATCCAGCGGCCACTCGTAAGGCAATTGTTAGGGCGATAGGCCAGCCCCTGGGCTTATCCAAATCAACAGTTGATTTTATTGAATTACTGATCGACCGGGAGCGGATGGATCATTTTGCCGAAATTGTAAGATCTTACGAGAGCCTGTGCGATGGGATTTGCGGGCGCATACGGGCCACTTTAGTCACGGCTGTAGGACTTCCTCCCGAGCTGGTTAGGTTGATCAAAGCTCAATTGGAATCTAAGATAGGCAAAGAAGTCGTTCTTTCCGTAGAGGAGAACCCATCATTGATCGGAGGGGTTTTAACCAGGATCGGCAATGTCATTTATGACGGAAGCCTGAAGACCCAGCTCTTAAGGGTTAAAGAGAGTCTAAGTAAGGAGTGAATATGGCAGTACAGATTAGGGCCGATGAGATAAGCGAAATCATCCGAAATCAAATCCAGGGATTCAGCCGCCAGTTGGACGTAGCTGAGACAGGGGTGATCCTTTCTGTGGGGGATGGTATCGCCCGAATTTATGGACTGGAAAATGTCATGGCCGGGGAGCTGTTGGAATTTCCCCATGGGGTTTTTGGAATTGCCTTAAACTTAGAACAGGATAACGTCGGGGCGGTGCTTTTTGGTGAAGACACCTTAATTCGGGAGAGGGATATAGTCAAAAGGACAAACCGCATCGCCCAGGTTCCCGTGGGCGAGGAGCTCGTCGGGAGGGTGGTGAACTCCTTGGGGCAGCCCCTCGATGAGGGCCCGCCTATTGAAGCCAAACAGTTTCGAAATATCGAGCAGAAGGCTCCAGGAATTGTGGCTCGATTGCCAGTGAAGGAGCCAATACAGACTGGTCTGAAGGCTATCGATTCCATGATCCCCATCGGGCGCGGCCAGCGCGAGCTAATCATCGGTGATCGGGGAACGGGCAAAACGGCCATTGCTGTGGACACGATCATCAATCAGAAAGGAGCTGGAGTCTATTGTTTTTACATCGCCATCGGCCAGAAGCGCTCCACCGTAGCTCGAATCGTGGACATTTTTAGAAAATATGGGGCTATGGAATATACCACGATCGTCGCGGCCACGGCCTCAGACCCCGCTCCCTTGCAGTACATCGCTCCTTATTGCGGATGTGCTATGGGAGAATATTTCAGGGATACTGGAAGGCACGCCTTATGCATTTATGACGACTTATCTAAGCATGCTCAGGCATATCGGCAGCTCTCCCTCCTTCTTCGTCGTCCTCCTGGGCGCGAGGCTTATCCTGGCGATATCTTTTACCTTCACTCCCGTCTCCTGGAGAGGGCCGCCAAATTGAACGACGAGCTGGGCGGAGGGTCCCTAACTGCCTTGCCGATCATCGAAACTCAGGCAGGAGACGTATCGGGCTACATCCCCACGAATGTAATCTCCATCACGGATGGGCAGATTTATTTAGAGCCGGAACTTTTCTATTCCGGAGTGCGCCCGGCCATCAACGTGGGAATTTCTGTCTCCCGGGTAGGGGGCCATGCCCAGGTCCGGGCGATGAGACAGATTGCCGGAAGCCTGCGGTTAGATTTGGCTCAATATCGGGAGATGGCTGCTTTTGCCCAGTTCGGCAGCGATTTAGACAAGGCGACCCAGGCCCAACTGGCCAGGGGAAGCCGCTTGGTGGAGATCCTCAAACAACCCCAATACAAGCCCCTCCCGGTAGAGAAACAGATTCTGATCATATTTGCTGGCACGAACGGTTACCTGGATGTTTTCTCTGAGAATGTACTTCAAAGATACGAAGAGGAACTCTACAATTTCGTGGAAAGCCAGCATCCAGAAGTTTTCGGAGAAATCCGCCAAAAGAAGGCCCTGGATACAGACCTGGAAAAGAGGGTCAAAAACCTGTTGGAAGAGTTCAAGGGCAGGTTTAAGGGGGAGTAAGTAGGCATGGCCAAGGCAAGCCTGCGGGCCATTCGGAAGCGGATTGCCAGCGTTCGGTCCACTCAGCAGATCACCAGAGCCATGAAGATGGTGGCGGCGGCCAAACTCCGACGGGCCCAAGAGAGCATCTTGGCTACCCGACCCTACGCCAGCAAGATGCTCGAAGTCCTCAATAGCCTGGCCACGAGAACCTCTCCCGAAGCGCATCCCCTGTTAGCCCGGCGAGAACCTAAAAGAGTTGAAGTGGTTATTTTCACTTCGGACCGCGGTCTCTGCGGAGCTTTCAATATGAACATTGTCCAGAGAGCCGAACAGTTCATGAAGGAAGAGAAAGCCAAGACCGAAGAGTTAGCCCTCTCCTCCATCGGGCGGAAGGGCCGGGATTACTTTCGCAAAAGGAAGGTAAGCATCCGGCGGGAGTATATCAACCTATTTGGAAAAGTGGATTATCTGCTAGCCTCGCGCATTGGCCAGGAATTGGTGCAGGTCTACAGCGAGAAGCGGGTGGACGGAATCTACCTGCTATACACCGAGTTTCGTTCGGCGGTTCAGCAGCGGGTAGTTTTGAAGAAAATTCTGCCAGTAGAACCCAGGGCTATTTTACAGGAGCAAGAAAGAGCAGCTCCAACTGGGCATCCGTCCGTAAAAGGCGGACCAGGGGCGGTGGAATATATCTATGAGCCATCAGAAAAGGAGATCTTAGAAAAGCTTCTCCCCATGTACGTGGAGGTTCAGGTCTACCAAGCCCTTTTGGAATCTGTAGCCTCTGAGTACGGCGCTAGGATGACGGCCATGGAGAATGCCACGAAAAATGCTGCCGAGATGATCGAGAAGCTGACGCTGGTTTACAATAAAGCTCGGCAGGCGGCCATCACCAAAGAGTTGATTGAGATCGTCAGCGGGGCCGAGGCGCTAAAATAAAAAGGATATTCACCGCAGAGCGCGCGGAGAACGCGGTCTGGGCGTTCTCTATGGTGAAGGAAAAGGAGTTTTAGGAGGGAAAAGTGATTCAAGTGGGAAGGGTTGCCCAGGTCATAGGACCGGTAGTGGATGTGGAATTCAGCGATGGGGAGCTGCCCCCCATTTATGGCGCACTCAAGATTACCAACCCCCGCATCGATGAACGGGAAGAAAATTTAGTAGTGGAAGTAGCCCAGCACCTGGGCGATGAAATCGTTCGTTGCGTGGCCATGGATACGACAGATGGAGTGGTTCGGGGCATGAAAGCGACCTATTACGGGGAGCAGATCACGATGCCCGTTGGTCGTGAGACCTTAGGCCGGATCTTAAACGTCGTGGGAAATCCTGTGGATGAATTGGGTCCAGTTGTGACAAAACTGCGTTACCCCATCCACCGCCCCGCCCCCCCCTTAGCGGAACAATCCACCACCATGGAGCCCTTTGAGACCGGAATCAAAGTGATTGACCTTTTGGCCCCCTACCTGAAGGGCGGAAAGATCGGACTGTTCGGGGGAGCTGGGGTCGGCAAGACAGTGATCATCATGGAATTAATCCATAACGTGGCCATGGAACATGGGGGTTTTTCAGTCTTTGGCGGGGTGGGAGAACGCACCCGTGAGGGAAATGACCTCTGGCTGGAGATGAAACAATCAAAGGTCTTGGAGAAGGCCGCCCTGATTTATGGTCAGATGACTGAACCCCCGGGGGCGCGGGCGAGGGTGGGTCTTTCCGCCTTAACCGCGGCCGAATACTTCCGGGATGAGGAAGGACAAGACGTTCTATTGTTCATCGATAACATCTTTCGTTTTACCCAAGCTGGCTCAGAGGTCTCGGCTCTTTTAGGCAGAATGCCTTCAGCCGTTGGCTACCAGCCCACTTTAGCTACAGAGATGGGGGAACTGCAGGAGCGAATCACTTCTACTAAACGGGGCTCAATAACCTCGGTGCAGGCCATCTATGTTCCGGCTGATGACCTGACTGACCCTGCTCCGGCGACCACCTTTGCCCATTTGGACGCCACCACGGTTCTTTCTCGGCAGATTGCGGAGCTGGGCATTTACCCCGCTGTGGACCCACTGGATTCCACCTCCCGAATCCTTGACCCGTTGATTGTTGGGGAGGAGCATTATCAAGTAGCCCGAAAGGTGCAATTTATTCTCCAGAAGTACAAAGATCTTCAAGATATTATCGCTATTTTGGGGATGGATGAGCTTTCTGATGAGGATAAACTGATCGTTTCCCGGGCGCGGAAGATTCAGCGGTTCCTTTCCCAGCCTTTCTTTGTTGCCCAGGAGTTTACCGGGACGCCAGGGGTCTATGTGAAGATCAAAGATACGGTTCGAGGATTCAAGGAACTTGTGGAAGGAAAATACGATCATCTTCCAGAACAAGCTTTTTACATGGTGGGAACAATTGCAGATGTGGCAGCCAAGGCCAAACGCTTAGGGGCCATGACCTGAAAAGGGTGTGGTTAATTGGAAAAGACATTCCTCTTAGAAATCGTTACTCCTTATGGTTTAGTAGTCAATTCGAAAGTTGAGGAGGATTATATCCCGGGGAGCGAAGGAGATTTTGGAGTTCTTCCGGGCCACGCCCCTTTTCTTACTTCTTTGCGAATCGGAGAATTACACTACAGGCGGGGAATAGAAGTTCATTTTCTGGCCCTCAACCGCGGTTTTGCTGAGGTCACCCCGACCAGAACGACTATCTTGGCGGATACGACAGAGCCAGCGGAAGAGATCGATATTGGGCGGGCAGAGTCAGCCAAAGCCAGGGCAGAAGAGCGTCTAAAATCTCTTTCCAAATATGACCCCGCGTATCAACAGGAAATAGAGGCTCTGGAAAGGGCCAAGGTAAGGATGCGGGTGGCGGAGAAAGCCCCGCGGGAATAGATTTCCCCAAGCGCATGAGGAGAATCTGCCAGATAGGTTTGGCCCTTGGGGGCGGTGGGGCCAAGGGGTTAGCCCACTTGGGTGTTCTTTGCACGCTTGAGCGAGAAGGGATTCCTATTGACTTGATAGCCGGGACATCCATGGGTGCATTGGTGGGCAGCGTGTATGCCCGGTGGCCGAAAGGCGAGTTCGTGGTCGGTCGATTCCGCCGGTACTTAGAAAGCAAAGAATTTAAAAAGACCTATCCCGAATTCCTGCACGTCCCCAATCACGAAGAATTGCCGACGTTCGAGGGAATCTTCCAACGCTTCGCCAGCTTCATTAAAAAGGGAATTTTTTATAGTCAATCCTTGACAAAAAGGGCCCCTATTTCGGAGCAGAATTTTGCCCAGAATATCGATTTCTTGCTGGATGATGTAGAAATCCAGCAGACCCAAATCCCTCTAGCTATTATTGCCCTGGACTTGAAATCCGCCGAGGAAGTGGTTATCAGGCAAGGGTCTTTGAGAAAGGCCGTTAGGGCCAGTTGCGCAATCCCGGGTATTTTACCGCCTGTAAAAATTGGCGAGCGGGAGCTGGTGGATGGGGGTTGGATCGACCGGGTTCCCGTTCGGCCTGCCAGAGAAATGGGAGCGGACCTTGTGATGGCGGTCGATGTTGCCGAAGTGCTAGATGAGACAGAAGAGTATGACACCGGGTTGGGCATTTTTCTACGAACGAACGATATCAGCCGCTTGGCCTTAAGCCGAATGCAGCTTAAGGAAGCGGACATAGTGATCAACCCAGAGGTCTCCGGGGTCCATTGGTCTGACTTTGGACATTTGGATGAATGCCTGCATGCCGGTGAGCAAGCCACTCGAGAAAAGTTGGGCGCAATTAAAAGTCTAATGAAGAAGAAAAAATTGAAAAAAATCTTCTCCTTTCCCTTTGGCCGCGCCTTTTCCTCTCCATAGCTCAAGGATGGAATCAAGCATCTCTTTTCGCGTTAATTTGAGAAGCTCCTCTAAGCGATTGGATGTCTTTCTCTCCCAAGAAGATACGGGTTTATCCCGATCCCAGATCAAAAGGTTAATTGAAAAAGGGAATGTTCAGGTCAGGGGGAAAAAAGCCAAGGCTGGGATGCGCCTGAAAGAAAACGACATAGTCATCTTAAGCCTTCCTAAGCCTCAAAAATTGGAGATCCAACCAGAGCCCATTCCCTTGACCGTCCTTTACGAGGACTCTCATCTTATCGTGGTGGAAAAACCTGCGGGAATGGTGGTTCATCCGGGCGCGGGGAGATTTTCGGGCACGCTGGTCAACGCCCTTCTCCATCATTGCCCTGACCTCCCAGGGATTGGAGGGGTTCTTCGCCCAGGAATTGTCCATCGACTTGACAAAGATACCTCCGGCGTTCTTGTGGTGGCCAAAGATCATTTTACTCATCGAGCTTTATCGGAGCAATTCAAGCAACACATCGTTAGGAGGAAATATATTGGCATCGTCTTCGGGCAGATTCCAGATGAAGGCCAAATCGACTCCACCATCGGGAGGCATCCGACCTACCGGAAGAAGATGTCCACCAGGCCCCGAAAAGGAAGGGAAGCCAGGACGCACTGGAAAGTAATGAAGCGCTTCCCGGATTTTACCCTTGGGGAGTTCAGGTTGGAGACTGGGCGGACCCATCAGATCCGCGTACACCTTTCCTCTATCGGTCATCCGCTCCTTGGCGACCCCTTATACGGCGGCCGAAAGAGGCTGGCTTCGATTGGGCCTCCTCTTCTAAGACAGGGCCTGCAAAAATTGCGGCGACAAGCTCTGCATGCAGCTTCTCTCGGGTTTGTGCATCCAGTAACGGGGGAAAACCTGGAATTCTCGTCGCCCATTCCTGCGGACATAGGAGAGGCCATTGGGCTTTTAGAAGAACTGGGGAAAAGAGGGTGAAAGCCAAGAGATGGAATTTCTTGAAATAGAGGACTGGAGAAGTTTTGGATTGATCGTCCACGGTTTTGGAATGAAAAGAACAGAGGGGCGGAAAGTCACGAAACGGGATTGGTGGGGGGAAAAGATTAGGGTTGGGCAAGAAGTATTTCCTTTAGTCTCCCTCCGGCAGGTTCATGGCGACAGCGTGGGGGTCTTTAACGGAAAGTCATGGAAGGCTAAGGAACTTTGGTGGGAAAAGGGGGATGGCGTCATTACTCGAGTGCAAGGATATGCCTTGGGAGTTTTCACGGCGGATTGTTTGCCTATCCTTTTTTTCGATCCGGTCCAGCCAGCTGTGGGAGTTGTTCACGTCGGCTGGAGGGGCACGGCAAAAGGAATCTCCCAGAAAGCCGTTGGGAAAATGAAGGAAACTTTTAATAGTAGGAGCGAGAATATCCTCGTAGCTATGGGCCCGGGCATCGGCCCATGCTGCTATGAAGTTGATGACCCAGTGAAGAAAGCTTTTGCCGAAGGCGGTCTTCCGTGGGAGCTCATTTCCTCTTCTCGGGGAAAAGGAAGATGGTCTTTAGATTTGTATCAAGCAAATATTTACCTCCTCGAGCGCGCCGGGGTGAAGCGGAAAAACATCCATCTTTTGGCCCTCTGCACCTCTTGCTGCCAGGATATTTTTCACTCTTACCGCGCTGAGGGAGAAACCCGAGGAAGGCAGTTGAATTTCATTGCCCTGAGGGAGGAGGTTAAAAAAAAATCTTGACAACGGTTCGGCCAATTCTTAAAATTTAGAATAGAATCCTTCCGCGGGGATTGCCTTAGAAAAATCAAAGAATCTGCGTTGAAACCTTATCCAACGAAGTCCTTTCTGGGAAGCCAAATAAGGTTCTCATGTTCGGTTGGAGTTGTGAAAAATTTGTAATTAAATCGGTAAAGGGAATGTTGCTTCGGTCGTAGAGCCAAGAAATCCTTTTCCTCGATTCAGGACCGGTAAGGCTATCCATCTTAGAAGAGGGGCGAAAAATCTCGTTTATTATCTTTCGGGAGACGGCCGAAATAATGATAGAGCAATTTTCATTTTTATTGAGGAGTCAAAATGAATATTCTAGAGCTGAAAGAAAAAAAGATCAGTGAATTAAATAAGTTAGCCAAGCACCTTAACGTAGAAGGTGCCAGCGGGATGCGCAAGCAAGACCTCATCTTTGCCATCCTGCAGGCCCAGACCGAGAAGAACGGGCTGATCTACGGGGAAGGGGTTCTGGAAACCCTGCCCGATGGCTTCGGATTCCTCCGATCTCCAGATTTCAATTACCTGCCTGGGCCTGATGATATCTACGTTTCTCCCTCCCAGATCCGTCGGTTCAACCTGCGAACTGGCGATACGATTGCCGGTCAAATTCGGCCCCCCAAGGAAGGAGAGCGCTATTTCGCCCTGCTAAAAGTCGAGGCGGTTAATTATGAAGAGCCAGATTTGGCGCGGGAGAAAATGCTTTTTGATAACCTCACTCCTCTATACCCAAATAGACGTATCCACTTAGAGGTCTCTGGGGAAAATAATAGGTCCATGCGGGTCATGGATCTTTTGACTCCAATTGGAATGGGGCAGCGTGGCTTGATCGTCAGTCCTCCGCGCGCCGGTAAAACCATGATTCTCCAGGCCATCGCCAACAGTGTAGCCCTCAACCATAAGGATATGGTCATGATCGTCCTTCTTATCGACGAACGGCCGGAAGAGGTCACCGATATGCAGCGCTCGGTCAGAGGGGAGGTGATCAGCTCGACATTCGATGAACCCGCCCAACGCCATGTTCAGGTGGCCGAGATGGTCCTGGAAAAAGCGAAGCGTTTAATCGAACACCAAAAGGATGTAATCATCCTCCTCGATAGCATCACGCGATTAGCCCGGGCCTATAACACGGTAGTCCCCCCCAGCGGAAAGATTCTCTCCGGCGGCGTGGACTCCAACGCCCTACATAAGCCGAAGCGGTTTTTTGGAGCGGCGCGAAACATAGAAGAAGGGGGGAGTTTGACCGTTATCGCGACGGCCCTGATCGATACGGGCAGCCGGATGGATGAGGTGATTTTCGAAGAATTTAAAGGCACGGGCAATATGGAAATCGTCCTCGACCGCAAATTGGCTGACCGACGAATTTTCCCGGCCATCGATATCAACAAATCCGGCACGCGTAAAGAAGAGCTTCTTCTCACTTCCCACGAGTTAAATCGAGTATGGATTCTGCGGAAGCTTCTCCAGCCTTTAAATTCCATCGATGCCATGGAGTTTCTCCTGGATAAGATGAAAGGAACCAAAGATAACGCAGAATTTCTGGATTCCATGAGCCGATAGCGATATAAAGGGTTCAAGGGCTTAAGGATTCGAGGCGTCAAGTTAAGGAATTCCCTGCTTTTTATACTCGAACCGTGGACCCCTTGGACCCTTTTAAAGGAAAGATATTGAAAGTAGATGGAACCTATGGCGGTTTATTTCGACTTAAGTCCCTGGTTTCATCGGGAGGGTTATAATGAAGAAAGGGATTCATCCCCAGTTTGTCGATGCGGTCATCAAATGTGCCTGCGGAAATGAAATTCGCACCCGCTCCATCAAGAAGGAGCTCTCTGTGGAAATTTGCTCCCGCTGCCATCCTTTTTTCACGGGCAAGCAGAAATTGGTAGATTCAGCCGGGCGGGTGGAGCGCTTCCAGAAAAAATACGGTCTAAAATAAAATGGAGAAAATTTCTGTTGGCGGACAAGCGGTAATCGAAGGCGTGATGATGCGGGCGCCCCACGCTTTGGCCATCGCCGTGCGCAAACCTAACGGCCAGGTGGCCCTCAAGGAGGATGTCTGGCGCTCGCTTTCCCAGCGACGCAAATTTTTTAAATGGCCCCTCCTGCGGGGCTCAGTGGTTCTTGTCGAGACGCTGATCAACGGGCTGCAAGCTCTTTCCTTTTCGGCTAACCAGGTATGGGAAGAAGGAAAAGGAAGAGAAAGGCTGAGTTCTTGGACGCTGAGCATAATCATGGCCGCAGCTTTCGGACTCGGTATTGTATTTTTCGTAATTCTTCCCCATTATCTCACCGACTTCCTGAGCCATTTTTTCGGCGCAGATCTTGGGGTCGAGAATCTATTCTTCCACTTGGTGGATGGGCTGATCAAGGTATTTTTCTTCGTCGGCTACCTCTATCTCATATCGCTCCTGAAGGACATTCAGAGGATCTTCCAATACCATGGGGCAGAGCATAAGTGCATCTATGCTTACGAAGCTGGGGAAGAGTTAACCGTGAGCAATGCCCGGAAGTATTCTACCTTGCACCCTCGATGTGGCACGGCTTTTCTGCTCATCGTACTCATCATTAGCATCCTCCTTTTTTCCGTGATCTTTCCTTTCCTCCCCAGATTTCCCTCCTGGGGAAGAGGCCTGGCCAATCTAATTTACGTGGGGATCAAGCTTCCCCTGCTTTTCCCCATTGCCGGCTTAGCCTATGAGGTGGTCAAACTCAGCGGGAAGAAACCGAATCACCCAGCCCTCAAAGTCGTCATCGCCCCCGGCTTGTGGCTCCAGCGCATGACTACCCGGCAACCCACGGACGACCAGATCGAGATCGCCCTGCGTGCCTTGCAAAGCGCCCTGCGGCTTGAATCCGGACAGAAAGTGGTTCTTTAAATTGAGCATGTTCCCCAAATTGGAAGAAGTGGAGAATCGATTCGAGGAGTTAGAGCGGCTCCTCGCCGACCCCAGAATCTTGGGGAACCCCAGGGAAATGCAGAAACTCGCCCGGGAGCGTGCCGAGATTTCTCGACTCGTGGAAACCTACCGAGCTTATAAGAGGGTCATGGAAGAGATCAAGGAAAGTCATGACCTGCTTTTGGAATCTGAGGGCGAGATGCGGGAGCTGGCTAAATCTGAACTGCAGTCCCTCAAGGAACGCCAGGCATCCTTGGAGCAAGAAATCAAAATCCTACTTCTGCCCAAAGATCCGAGGGATGAGAAGAACATCTTTTTAGAAATTCGCGCCGGGACCGGCGGGGGAGAGGCTGCTCTTTTTGCGGCTAACCTCTTCCGCATGTATGCCAAATACGCCGAGATGAACCGCTGGCGAGTGGAGGTGATGAGCCAGAACCCCACGGGCCTCGGGGGCTTCAGGGAGATCATCGCCCTTATCGAGGGTAAGGGGGTTTACAGCCGCCTAAAATACGAGAGCGGTGTGCACCGGGTTCAACGCATTCCGGTCACTGAATCATCGGGGCGCATCCATACTTCCACGGTCACCGTGGCCATCCTGCCCGAAGCCGATGAGGTGGAATTGGAGATCAACCCTAATGATTTGCGCGTCGATGTTTTCCGCTCCTCAGGCCCCGGAGGACAGAGCGTGAACACGACTGATTCGGCTGTGCGGATCACTCATATCCCTACGGGCATGGTGGTTACCTGCCAGGACGAAAAGTCTCAGCATAAAAACAAGGCTAAAGCTTTAAAAGTTTTGCGGGCTCGCCTGCTTGACCGGTTCATGGAAGAACAGAGCAGCGAGATCTCGGAAGAACGCAAAAGCCAAGTAGGCAGCGGAGATCGGAGCGAGCGCGTGCGCACGTATAACTTTCCCCAGAATCGCATCACGGATCATCGCCTTAGCCTGACCCTGTATCGTTTGGACAGCATCCTCGAAGGGGACCTAGATGAACTATTCGAGACCCTAAACACGTACTTCCAGGCGGAAGCTCTTAAGTTTCGAGGATGAGGAAAACCATTGCCCCCGCCTACCTGGACGATCTTAAATTTGCTTCGTTGGACCGAGGAAAGGTTCCAGAAAGAAGGCTTAAGTAACCCCCGCCTGGATGCCGAGGTTCTTCTCGCCAAAACTCTGGGGATGAGTCGAGTGGGTCTTTATACTCATTTTGATCAGCCCCTGCAACCAACGGAACTGGCTCAATTTAAAAAGCTGGTTCAAAGACGGCTCAAGCGCGAACCCGTGGCGTATATCATCGGTGAGCGGGAGTTCTGGTCTCTTAGGTTCAAAGTCACTCCGGATGTTCTCATCCCTCGTCCGGAGACGGAAATTCTGGTTCATGAGGCCTTGAAAGTGTTGTCTCAGGGGGGACAGAAAAAGCGGAGTTGGCGGATTCTGGAAATGGGCACGGGCAGTGGAGCAATCAGCATCGCCCTGGCCAAGGAGCTTCCCTCGGCCTCCCTGGTGGCGACGGACCTCTCTGAAAGAGCTCTCTCCATCGCGGAAGAAAATGCCCGCCAGAATGGGGTCCGAGAGCAAATCCATTTTTTGCCGGGTGATCTATTCAATCCCCTGGGAAAAGGATGGAGATTTGAACTGATCATTTCTAACCCGCCGTATATCCCCCAGGATCGCTTCCCCTTTTTAATGCCGGAGGTTCGCGATTTTGAACCACGGATAGCCTTGGACGGGGGGAAGGATGGTTTGGCCTTCTTTCGGAGGGCGCTGCCAACAGTAGGAGAGTTCCTTCAGCCCAGAAGCTGGTTTTTGGCGGAGATTGGGGCAGGTCAAGACAGAGCAGTCCAGCAGATTGCCGAGAAAAATCCGGAACTCAATTCCTTCGATTTTGTCGCAGACTTGGCTGGCACCAAGCGGGTGTTCCGAGCCCAGAAGAAGTGATTTATGTTTGGAGGCAGATTTTCAAGATTTTAAATATATACATTTTTTTCTGCAGGTATCGGTGAAAATCTGCCTCCTAACTAATTATTGGAGTAGAAATTTTGGATAAACTGATCATCGAGGGGGGATATCGTCTGGTGGGCCAGATTCCCATCAGCGGTTCAAAGAACGCTGCCTTGCCGCTTTTCGCGGCCTCTCTTCTGGCGGATGGATGGAATACCCTGCAAAACGTCCCAGCCTTAGCGGACATCCGGACAATCTCCAAGCTCCTTCTTCAGATGGGGGTTAAGATTGAGGGAGAGAGGAATAGGGTTCGCCTGAATGCTGCCGGGGTTCATTCCTGTGAGGCTCCTTACAAGCTGGTGAAAACCATGCGGGCCTCTGTCCTTGTCTTAGGACCCTTAGTGGCTAAATGGAGGCGAGCCCGCGTCTCTCTGCCAGGGGGGTGCGCTATCGGCGCCCGCCCCATTAATA